>NZ_RZQA01000104.1:0-10934 GCF_004022915.1 Mesorhizobium sp. M7A.F.Ca.US.006.04.2.1 | reverse complement strand
ACAGTTCCGGGGGCGAGGCCCAAAATGCACGGCTCGCTGATCTACGGGCAGCGACAATGCTACGCGAGACCGCCCAAGTGTCGTTCGATGCGGCGACCGAATCCGCTCTGTCGGCAATAGCCGCCGAGATGAACATGAGTCGACCTGAGCTCATTCGGATGGCATTGGTTGACTGGCTGGAATCTCACAAAAACTCTCGAGCGGCTGCGAACGATTAGCTGCGCCGCGAACGCGCCCGATGCGTCCGCCCAGAATACCAGGCGAAGCTGCCACATCCACCGCGGACCTCACATCGCGCGAACGACGGACCATTCGGGATATTATAATCTCGTGAGTCACGGGAAGGCTGCCTCTGTTGGGAAAGAGGCACTCCCAGCCGCCTGTTTAACGGGACACCGTCCCCGGCGGCCTGGGCAGCGAATCATCATTCTCGTGCCGACTGACCTCTCCTTGCCATAGCGGCGACTTCCACTAACTTTTCAATATGGCCATCGGAACGGTGTTGATTTCCGGCGGCGGAATCGCCGGCCCCGCCCTTGCCTTCTGGCTGGCAGCCGGTGGATTCCGACCAACACTAATCGAACGAGCGCCCCATTTGCGCACGGGAGGTTACGTCATCGATTTTTGGGGCCTTGGTTATGGCATCGCCGAGCGAATGGGGCTCGAGGAGGAGATCAATCGCGTAGGCTACCATGTACGCGAAGTGCGCTTTGTAAACGATCGTGGAAAGCGCGTCACAGGTTTTGGCACGGACGTTTTTACTGAGCTGACAGCGGGCCGCTTTGTGACACTCGGACGCAGCGATCTCTCTAGGCTGCTTTTCGACAAGATAAAGGATACGACCGAAGTCATATTCGATGATGAGATCCTCGGCATTCAAGAACATCCAGCCGGTGTGCGCGTTAACTTCAAGCGTGGAGGCGAGCGCGCGTTCGATCTGGTGATCGGCGCTGACGGTCTGCATTCCGGCGTTCGCCGTCTGGCCTTCGGGCCACAGCAGCAGTTCGAAAAGAAACTCGGTTACGCTGTCGCGGCCTTCGAGTGCGCTGGCTACCGTCCACGCGACGAAGACGTGTATTTGATGTACGGCCAGCCAGGAAGAATGCTCGGGCGTTTCACGCTGCGTGATAACCGAACGCTCTTCTTGTTCGTCTTTGCGGCGGGCAACGACCCAGTGCCAGCGACGCTGGAAATGCAGAAGGCAGTGCTGCGAAAAATTTACGGCGGTGGGGGATGGGAATGCCCGCGTATTTTGAATGCGCTGGATGGGATCGACGATCTCTATTTCGACAGCGTCAGCCAGATCAGGATGAACAGTTGGTCGCAAGGCCGCATTGCTCTAACGGGCGATGCCGCGTTTTGCGTGTCCTTGTTGGCCGGACAAGGTTCAGCCCTGGCCATGATTTCGGCCTATATCTTGGCGGGTGAACTTTTCAGGGCCGAGGGACGATATCAGGAGGCATTCCGCACGTACGAAACTCTCTTGCGGGATTACATTCATACGAAGCAGCGCGGCGCCGAGCGATTTGCCACAGCCTTTGCACCAAGGACGCAATTGGGCCTGTTTGTGCGCAACTTGGTGATAAGCACATTTGCAATCCCCGGTGTCGCACGATTGGCCATCGGGCGAGAAATTGCCGACGCTCTGCAGCTACCTGATTATCGCTGGCCATCGCCGACGAATTGACGACAGCGGTGGCGCGCGCCAGCCTCCCGCGCCAACCTTCCGAAAAATAGTCGCCATGCCGGAATAGTTTCCCGCCACGCTCGGTATATGCCGCATGAGAGTGAACTTCGACGTGGCGCATCAAGCAGCGGACCATCGTCCAATGCCGGGAGCGGCAGCGCCATCTTGGGAGCGCAGCGCGAGTGCTGATGATCACGACAACGTCAGTGCTCGCGGTCGGGAGGAGCGCGCTCTCATTGGCCCAGCGGTTGTCCCCCTGTCCATGGCCGCTGGGCCGGTCCGCCGATGAAAAGCACAAACATTCCAGGCGTGATTGGCGCAGCGGAGACACGGCCCCGCTGACCACGGATGCGGCAGACGGCACACGAGACGAGTATGCGGAAGCTAGAAGACTATGAGGAGATCGCGCTCAGCGGTTACCCGTACGACGGAGACTACATAGCCATGTTGGACGGCAAAGGCGATCGTGCTCGACTGCTCGGCGGCGAATTGTGCGGCCTTTATGGCGCAACACTGACCGACCAGGCGGCGGCTTTGCCACGGTACTATCCGTGGGCGTCCCATCTCGTTATCGCCACCGTCAAAGGGGACCGGCTTGTTGCGATCCGGGACTACTGAAGGGCAAATGTTGGACTTCCGCACGAAGGCAAAGTCCAACACCCGACTGAGGCAGTTCGATCAAGCCGCAGCACGGCCGGCTTGATGGTGGTCAGAACTTCCAAAGATCCCCCTTGAGAAGCCCATCTTCAAACATCAGTGATATGGAAACCACCTTGACCACGTTTGCTGGTATGAAATCTGGAAGGATATGATGACCATCAAAGCAGTTGTGGCAAGCATTGCATCCTTGCTACTTTCTATCACTTGGGTGCAAGCTGGCCCCAGACTTCTCTCTCGGCACGGTGCATGGGGCGTCTATTCTTATCGTTCAGACACAACATGGTGCTATGTCCTGAGTGTCCCTGTTTCCGAACTTCCTGCGGATGTCGATCATGGCGAGAATTTTGTCATGATCTCGCGAGCGCCGAAGGATGACCAGCCCGAAGCCGTCATGGGGTATCGGCTTAAGCCGGGGTCGGACATCGATGTGGTGATCGCAGACGAGCACTTCTCAATGTTTACTCAAGACAACAAGGCTTGGTTGGCGAGCGCCGAAGAGGATCGATCGATGGTCAATGCCATGCGGGCAGCCAGCAAAATGAAGCTGTTGGCCACGTCCTGGAGAGGTACACAAACCCAGTACGCCTATTCGCTGATGGGGCTCACCGCCGCCTTGAAAGCGAGCAAGATTTGCAAATCAGCTCGTTGAGCGAAGTCCGGCGACGCACGGTAGTCGCTCCAAAGCCGCTCAATCGACTTGGAGAAAACCACCCAGGCGCGTGAAACCTTGGATGAAGAAGATGAGAGAGTTCTTCAATACCGCTATCGTTATCCTGCTGATAGCGATTGCTGTCGTCCTGCTCTTCCTGGCACCAAGAGGCTTTCAGCTCGGTCCGCCCGATCCGCTTGTTACCTCACGTGCTTCTGGTTTGATGCGAGGGGTCGACTCCATTGTGCAGACCCCTTTAACAAAAACTATGGTGTGAGGTGGTCCGGCCGCGCCGCATGCAATCCTTTTTCGAAACCGAACGCGGCGCCCAGGTTTTTAAAGCGTGGGCGCTCATTCGATCTGCTCTCACGGTTGGCTTGGTAGCCGCTTCTGCACCGACGACAGGATTGCGAGCCGAGACCACTAGCGTTCCTATACCCCGCTTCGTCTCGTTGAAAGGTTCACCCGCGAACCTGCGGATCGGCCCTAGTGTCGATTACAGCATTGAATGGGTCTACATGCGCCCGGGCATTCCCCTTGAGATTTACCAGCAATTTGGCAACTGGCGGCGGGTACGGGATTGGAGCGGGGCGGATGGATCTATGCTCCGCTTCTGTCTGGACGCAGAACGGCCGTGATCGCTCCTTGGAGCAAAGGTAACGTTGCTCTACGCAAAAAGGCTAAATTCGATGGCCCGGTTATCTCCTGGCTGGAACCTGCCGTTGAAGTCAAACTCAGGGGCTGCGATGGTCAATGGTGCAGCGTCGCGCTGAGTTCGATGTCAGGCTTCATCAAACAGTTCGACTTGTGGGGGGCTTATCCCGGCGAAGTGTTCTGAATGACGAGGCCGGAAAATCGTTGACGGACGTTCATTCACTTTTCGGCGATCTATGTCCTCCCTCCGGTGTAAGCGTCATCAGGTGCCCACTGTGATCCAGACACCCCACGTCCTCACACTTGCTCGAAGCTGTCAGTTCGATGCATCACGCGCATCCATCGTATAGGCGTATGGGCGGCTACGACAGGAGTTCAGCCTGCGGATGGGCCATCTGCCCGTCTTCGCGCGCAATGGATGCGTGCGACTCGATGCTGGCTCTTTTGGCGCAGAGATCGTTGCAACTAGCGAGCGGAACCTTGCCACTTATCGCGGTGCACTCCGACAGGCACATGATGCCATGATGGGCACTTCTGCATGCGCCAGAGCCTGATCCAACTGCTGTCGGACGTCGCTGATTTCTACCGCGTCACCCCGTCGGCTAAGGCATTCAAGCAGACCGTGAAGGCTCCAGACGTTGCGTGGGTGTTGGCAAGGCCGCGGCAACGTCGCATCAAGCCCAAGGTCAGCGCGATAGACAGCCTCAGCTTCGCCATATCGTTCGGCATCCATCAGCAATGCGCCAAGCGCGTGTCGCGTCGGCTGCATCCAACCCCATGGCTCGTCATAAAGTAAATTGTCGTCGAGATCGACCGCATGCCGCAGGAAATCCAGACCTTCATGGACGCGGCCGGATTTGTAGTGCAACTCCCCCAGCATCATCGCTTCGGCAACCTTCAGGATATCGGCGCAGGGGTTGTTGAACAGCATGCGCTCGGGTTGCACTGCATCGCGCGCTGCCGCGAAAAGGCTAGCGCTTTCCTCGGCTTGGGGAATTCTACCGAGGTTGGACAGAGCCACTGTCCGGGCATAATGCAACAGGACGGTGCTGTAGGAGTAAAGCTCCGCATCCTCGGGGAAGGCCTCTTCCAGGATACAGGACCAGCGCCCAAAGCGTATAAGTACGTGCAACTTCATCGGCGCAAAGGCTTCAAACATCTCTGGCATGTAACGCACCACCGGCTCTGGCAGGTTTTCCATCAATGCTTTCGCAGCTTCGAAGGCGTCCGACGGGCGACCAAGAAACATGGCCCCGTAGATTTGAAAGTGAAGGTTGTGGATCCGGTAGACCGTGTAAAAGTTCTTACCGCCTGCATGAGCGAAATATGAACGATCCACCTGAGCCGCCTGCCGGTTGCGCATCACGACTTTGTGGTAATCGCCGCAAAGCACGTCGATATGCGTCGCCATATGCACAAGATGCCCGGAGTCTGGCACGAGGCGCTCCAGCCGATCTGCATGCGGCAAGGCTTTTTCCGGCGTCGACGACATCTCCATCAGATGAATGTAGAAATGCAACAACCCCGGATGTGCCCAGGCTGCTGGCTGGGTCGTGAAGGCGCGGTCCAGAGCCGCGTGCGCTTCCTCCGTCGAGGTGCCAGCCGCAGGCTGCCCGGTACGAGTATCCCACAGCGCCCAAGGCGTGCGGTTGATCAGTGCCTCGACAAAGATCGCGGTCACATCTAGATCGTCAGGGAAACTCTCGTATACCGTGCGCATCGCTGCAGCGAAATCGTCATTCCAAGGGCCATAATCCGTAATCTCAGGGTCAGTAGGGAACCGCGATGTCAGCGCATCAAGCAGTGCGCGCTCGACTTCGATTGCAGGCAGATGGCACGCCTCCGCCAACAATACATGCGCCCGCGTCAAAGCGACAATACGCTCTTCAGGCCCGAAGGAGGTCCATAGCTTGTTGTAGTTTGGACCTAGACAGTGGGCAATTCCCCACCGCGCCATGACGTTTGTAGGCGCCACTTCCAGCACGCGCTCGTAACAGGCAATGGCCTCTTCGTGGTTAAATCCGTATTGCCAGATTAGCCCCCGGTCGAACCACATCTGCGCCTCGGAAGGCGTGTTGTCCAGCCGGCGGGAGAAGGTGCCTAGATCGAAATACGTCATCGTATCCAACTCCATGGCTGACGGCGACTACCGGCCCAGACTACATCAAACCCGGGAAGGAAGGGAGTTCGACAGAAGGCTGACCGCTTGATCTCACCTGCCATCTTCCTCAACAGCCGCGATATCGTTCGCCTTTCCCAGCCCCGACCCCGATTTCGTACCGGGCCGAAAACGATGTCCCCTCGACGGACGACGTCAGCGAATTCTTGACCTGTTCAATCGGTGGCTCCGAGAATCGGAAACGAGATGAAGCTGAGTGCGGCGGGGCCGGAAGCGGAAGGTCCTCTTCCGTAAGGGAAAGGGAACGAGGCTTTCACTGAGAAGGATCGATTACATGCCGCAATCCAGCTCCGCGAGCCGCGCCATCTGATTGCCCGCGGCGTCGAAGTTTTCGCTCATCAACCACCGACTTATTGTGGCCCGACGACGGGGCCACTCTTCTTTCAAGATGGAAAACCAAGCCACGTCACGCTGACACCCGTCAACGATTGCCGCGCGTCGCCATGTTTCTTCGTAGGTAAATCCTATATTCTTGGCAGCCTTGAACGATTTCTGATTTTGCGACTGACATCTCCAGACAAGACGTTGATAACCCAACTCATCCATCGCATGACACATCAGCAGAAAAATAGCTTCCCGCGCCGCGCGTGTCCCCTGCAACGACGGGGAGAACCAGATACTGCCGATTTCGATGCTGCTATCCTTTTGTTCCACGTCGCAAATTGAAAGCCATCCCTGCGGCGCTTGCCCTTTTGGCTCCACTATCCAAAATGGTTGATGCGTACGAGCGCTGACCTCCTTAAGAAACATTTGAAGGCTTTTGATTTCTGCAAATGGTCCGTATCGCAGATAGGTAAAACTCTCAGGGGCCGCAACGACAGCCGGCCAGAGAGCGTCAGCGTCATTCGCGCTCAAAGGCAGCAAATCGACATAGTTACCGGCACGCCGTTCCTTTATCGGAAAGGGCCAGCTTTGTTGGGAAATACGAGTGCCGAGCGATGACGTCATACAGAAAGACGAACTGTCTCATCCAACGCTCGTGTGAGAATACACAGCCGTGGAATGAGCTTTGTCCTCAGGCCACTGACCGCAAGATCGTGGTCCGAGCTTCCCGGCCTTCCGGCGTTGGCATCCCAGCATAATTATGCGGCTGGCCCTGTTTAAGATGAAGTTCGACCGCCACTCCTGCCGCAGATGCCTTGGCGGCCATGTCGACGCAATCGAGATAGAACAGATCGAGCGTCCCGGAAAAGATGATTATCGGCGCCAGCCCACGGAAATCGCCATTCAATGGACTGACATAAGGATGGGCGATATCAAGGTCCCCCGCAAAGAGGCGCCCGACTTCGCGTACGCCAGGTATATCATTGACAGGATCCCGCGCAGCAATCGGCACCTGCTCCGGCCGGCTGACGGAAAAATCCCCGCCAGGCGAGATCAACACAAGTCGGCTCGGTTGTGTGTGTCCACGATCTCGCAGCCACTGGGCCGCTGCCAATCCCAACGCGGCTCCGGCCGAATTGCCGACCACTGTCACCTTCACCGCCCCCGCATCTTGCAGGATTTTACGCAACAGTTCGCCCATGGCCGGCACTACCTCTTCTGCGGTGTTATGGGGTGCCAATGGATAAATAGGAACGATACAGCGTACCTCGGCAGTTCGGGTGAAGTAGCCGACAATGCGCCAGTGGGCGCGAACGATCTCATTGATATAGCCGCCGCCGTGCAGGAAGACCACGATGTTGCAACCTTCACAATGTGCGGCGGGCGCTGTGTGATAGATTGGCCATCCAGCCACGTCCTTTCTCGTCACCTCGACGCCGCGCCCCAGTCCTGTTGGCCCGAAGAGAACCGGCCGCAATGCTAATCGGCGCACGCGGTGTTGCACGGCACCAGCGGATGCCATCCGCTTCTTGACACGAAACAACCTCAGCAACCCAACGAGGATGCGGCTCTGCAAGCTTGTACAGTCTGTGCCCGAAGTAAGCCGTTGCAGCGTTCTTTCATTGCCGCGAACCAAGGGTGCCATTTTTAAACTCGCCTTCGAATATATTTCGTTCGCTGGCGCGTGCCGACGAGCCAGAGTCCAAGATTATGCGAACCCGTTCAATTCAGGTTTAGCGACCATCAAAGCGATGATGAGCGCAAAAAGCGCTATGACGGCTAATCGTCCAGCCATAGCACGGCTGTCGGCGGCCAATGCCTTGACGTCCACTGCCGAGCCGCGATGCCCCATTTGGCCTCGCATCGCCCATGGACGAACGAATGTGTGCTCAACGGCCATTAGAGCGCCGATAAGCGCGATGGACGCCACCAACCACGGCGTCAACGGGGACCAGCCGCCAAGAACCACAAGGACGATACCGGCGAGGACGCCAGCGCCAGTCAGAGGTCCCGCCAAGCGACTGGCCAAGAAGGCCATTCTTGCCGGTCTTCGGTAGCCTCGTCTTGCCGCAAGGAGCAGAAACTCTGCCGCCACGAACAGGAGCAAAGCAGTGCACATGGCATAGAGATGAATTCCCAAAACAGCTCCATAAAGCATTTATTCGTCCGCTCGTTCACAAGAATGGTGGACATAATGCGAGCGATGGCTCACAATTGTCTACTCGCATTAGGACGGGAGAAACATGGCGCCTAAGCCGCTTATGAATCCAAGGAAGGGCGCGTCTCAGGAGAGGTCCCGCGCGACGGTCGATGCGCTTGTAGAAGCAACTGCTCGCATTTTGGTCAGAGAAGGCTTTGACAAGGCCAGCACCAACCGTATTGCCGTTGAAGCGGGCGTGAGCGTTGGCTCGCTTTACCAATACTATCCTGGCAAAGAGGCGCTCGTCGCCGCCGTCATCGATCGCCACAATCAAGAAATCATGCAGGTTGTCAGGGGGGCATTCGCGGAGATCGCGTCACAGCCGGTTGAAAAAGCTGTGCGCCGGCTTGTCGCAGTTGCGATCGAGGCGCATAGCATCGACCCCAAGCTGCACCGTGTCCTTGCCGAGCAGATACCCCGCACGGGACGCCTCGAAAATGTGGAAACCTTCAATCGTGAAGCCCACGCCATGTTCAAGGCCTATCTCGAAAGTCACAGAGATGAGTTACGCGCGGCAGATCTGGCACTTGCCGCTTTTGTATGTGTGACCTCGATCGAGGCGCTAGCCCATAATGCCGTCTTGCATAGCGATGGGAAGCTTTCTGACAAAACCATCGGAACGCTCACCGACGAGGCCACTCGTCTCGTGGTCGGATATCTGCAATAGTCGCAGCCACTGCGCCGCGACGGCAACGGCGTCGAGACTTGGACGAAGCATCCTCAAAGCCTGGTCTCAGCCACTCCGTGAACCTGAACCGAGACAAGGTGATAATTTCTGCTCCCCTGTAAGGCCGGTTTGAGAGCCTGCGAAATTGTCGGATTGAAGTGGTCGATGCTGCTCGATCGATCAGGACGGGCGAATGGTCAACTACTCGGGCATTGCGTAGCCAGCATATGATCCGGAGGGGGAAATAGACCGGGTGAATATAGCAAGGCGGTCGGCGCGCTGGACAAGTTCACCGTTCGGGAGTGATCGCGATCTGTGGCGGTCGTGCCACAGAACCTTGATCAGAACGCCGCAACGGCCGTAGAAGACGAACAGATGACCGTGCGGATCACGCTTTAACGTCTCCTGCACCACCAGCGCGAGGCCGGGAAAGCCTTCTGCTGGGCAAACGTGCGCCGGCGCTTCTACGAACTCGCCGCAGCCGGCCCAGCGCCGAATCGCGAGCGAGGCGCTCAGGCGCATCCCAGAACTCTATCGCGTCGAAAACGAACTCCACGGCCAGCCGGGGGTGGACGTCGTGCCGGCGCGCCAGGAAAGGTGCCGCCCGATTGTCGTTGCGCGAGAAGCTCGGAGTCCTCTTCATTCGACGCCCTTGGGAATGACGGAACTCGAAAGGCTGAAGCGGGACCTCGGATCGCTCACCTTCTCAGCCCAATACCGGCGTCCCCCCCGCTCCGACCGATTACCTCGTCAAGCGCTCGTGGTTTCGATAGTACGATCCAGGGCAGCTCAACCGTCGTTCAATGACGATCGTGCAAAACTGGGATACGGCCCTCAAAGGCGATATAAGTTGCGACTACTCCGTTGGGACGATCTGGGCGAAGGACGACAACACTACTACTTGCTCGATCTCGTTCGTACTTGCGCCGCCTACCCGCAACTGGTCCAGACGGTGAAAAGATCGATCGACGATCACGATCCGGATATCGTCCTGATTGAGGACGTCGGATCGGGGACGAGCTTGATAGCCGACCTCGACTATCAAGGTCTTTCGACCACGCCCGTCAAAGCTCGGATGGGCAAGGAGAGCCGTCTATCCCGTGTCTCGGCTATGATGGAGAAACGTTCACCTGCCGAAGGAGGCACATTGGGAGGACGATTTCCTGCTGGAAGTCTTAGCGTTCCCCGGTCGCAAGCGTGACGATCGGCTCGACTCCATGTCCCGAGCTCTGGTTTTGGATGAAGGACGACAAGCCCGTTGAACGGTCGCGCACCAAATGAAGGTCTGGAATCGGCCGCAAGCGGACAATCTGTTTCCGGTTCCTGTCTTTGGATCAACGGGGCTTTAAAACGTGCACCGCGCGCGCCAGCTTTTCCCTTCTGACCAATTGCCGGTTCGTCCCTGCACTCTTGAGCGCGCGTGAGGCGGTCTATGGAAGCTATCGGCGCAGGCCACCTCGACGTCTGCTTTGGTCAAGCCAACCGCGCAGATGGAAGTTTCATAGGTGACCAAGCGAGCGCTCTATGTTGCCGCGGGTGCCATTCATGGACAAGGGAAAGCAGGCGTCCGAGCGGACGATCAAGAAAAGTGCCCGGCACGGGCTGTGCGGTCTGGCATGACGCGACGGCCTTACGGACTGGTCTGCCCGATCTCGCGCGCGTGTGAGTTCCTGGAGCCGCGCTGGACGATCCAGATCCTGACCGAGCTCTGGAACGGCTCGACCCGTTTCAATGATATTCGCAAGGGGGTAGGCAACATCTCCTCCGCCCTCTTGTCGAGGCGGCTCAAGGAAATGGAGGCGTTGGGCCTGGTCGAGCGCATCGAGGACGAGGCTGCCCGCACCGTCGCCCTATTCCGCACCGAGAAGTCGATCAAACTCGAGCCGGCGATGAACGCGCTGGCGGAATGGGCAC
>NZ_RZQA01001049.1:0-1901 GCF_004022915.1 Mesorhizobium sp. M7A.F.Ca.US.006.04.2.1 | reverse complement strand
TCCTCGAAAGCCTTGCCGGCCTCAACCGCGAACAGCGCATCGACGCCATTTCGATCACCACCCATGGCGCGACCGGCGTGCTGGTCGACGCGGCGGGTGAACTGGTGCTGCCGGTGCTCGACTATGAGTTCGACGGCCCCGACGGGATGGCCGAGGATTACGACGCGATCCGCCCGCCTTTTGCCGAGACCGGCACGCCGCGCCTGCCGCTCGGCCTCAATCTCGGAGCACAATTCTTCTGGCAGCAGAAGAGCTTCCCGGCGGAATTCGCCAGGGCCGCGGCGCTGCTGATGTACCCGCAATACTGGGCCTTGCGCCTGACCGGCATCGCCGCCAACGAGGTCACCTCGCTCGGCTGCCACACCGACCTGTGGAACCCGTGGACAGCGGATTTTTCATCCCTGGTCGAGAGGCTGGAGTGGCGAAGCCTGATGGCGCCGGTGCGGCCGGCCAGCGATCGCCTCGGCCCGATCCTGCCCACCGTTGCTGTGCGAACCGGACTGGATCCGCACACGCCGGTGTTCTGCGGCCTGCATGATTCCAACGCCTCGCTGCTGCCGCATCTTCTCTCCGACAAGCCGCCTTTCTCCGTCGTCTCGACCGGCACCTGGGTGGTATCGATGGCGGTCGGCGGCAAACAGATTGCGCTGGATGCCGCGCGCGACACGCTGGTCAATGTCAACGCGCTCGGTGATCCCGTTCCCTCGGCGCGCTTCATGGGCGGCCGCGAGTTTTCGGTGCTGACAAAGGATCAGCCGGAGCCGTGGACCGAGGATGATGTCGGCGCCGTGCTGGCGCGAAAGATGCTGCTGCTGCCGTCGACCCAGCAAGGTTCGGGGCCGTTCCCGCACCATGCCGCGGCATGGCTCAACGCCGACGGCATCAACAAAGGCCAGCGCTTTGCCGCCATCTCATTCTATCTGGCTCTGATGACGGCGACCTGCCTCGACTTGATCGGTGCCGACGGGCCGACCACGGTCGAAGGCCCCTTTGCCCGCAACCGGCTCTTTGTCGGCATGCTGGCGGCAGCCACGGCGCGCGCCGTGGTTGCGTCGGAGGCCGCCACCGGCACCAGCATCGGCGCGGCGCTGCTGGCATCCGATCAACTGATGGCACAGGGCAAGGGCGAAAGAATAGAACGGCCTATAGACCCAGCCTGGGTCGACTATGTCAGCGCATGGCGGGCGGCAGTGGAAGTGCAGGGCTGATCAGAGAATCCGTTTGCCGAAGGCAGACATGACGAAATTGACCGCATCGGTGCCGATCCGCGGCTCCAGATCCGCGGTCAGGCCCGACACATCCATCGACAGCAGCCCGCCGGAGAGCGCGATCGCCTCCATCGCCTGATGCGTCTCGCGCACGGTCAGCCCACCGGAGCCCGCCGCCCAGCCGGCGAATTCGGTCACTGTAGGCGAGTAGCTGACATGAAAGCCTTGCGTGCCTGATGTGGCGATACGGATCGCTTCATGCATCAGGTCGCGCATGCCCATGGCGTCGATATCGGTCATGGTGAAGGCCGACACGCGTGAGTCCTTCAGCACGCGCGCTTCGGCCGGATCGGCGTGGCGCAGGCCGACGATGACGACATTCTCCGGCGACAGCTGCGGCTGCAGCGCGCCCGCCTTGTGGTCGAGGCCGAGGGTGCGCGCCAGGACCGAACCTTCCGGCAGGTCGATGCCGTCCTCGTCCTCGGGCATCAGGGCGGCGATGGAATCGATCCAGATCAGGCCGCAGGAATGCGTGGCTCGCGCCGTCGCGGTCAGCGCCTTGTGCGCGACGCGACGATCGGCGCCGGCGGTCAGCCGGACCAGTCCCGATGGCGGCCGCTCGATATCGGCCAATTCGACGACGTCGAAATTCATCGCCTCCAGCCGCGCCCCCGTGCCCTCCCGGGCCAGGAT
>NZ_RZQA01001048.1:0-1903 GCF_004022915.1 Mesorhizobium sp. M7A.F.Ca.US.006.04.2.1 | reverse complement strand
AGACTTAGACCCACGCGATGCCACCGCGGCACTTGGCTTCGTCAACGCGATGAAGGATCTGAAGAACGCTACCACGGCGGGAGGCACGCTTTATGTGTTCCGGCTGCCTTGATGGATTGAACTTGACCGTACGTCCGGCGCGAAAGGCGTTCCAACGGGTGGCGATCGGCATGGCCGGGCTCGCCTTGTTGCTCTTTCCGGCTGTTGCCAACGCACGTGAATTGAGAGTGTGCGCCGACCCGAACAACATGCCGTTTTCCAACGCGGCCGGTCAAGGGTTCGAGAACAGGATCGCGGAAATTGTCGCCACTGATCTTGGCGCCAAGCTGACGTATACCTGGTGGGCGCAGCGCCGTGGCTTCATCCGCAACACGCTGAAGGCAGGCCTTTGCGATCTCGTGCCCGGCACGCCTGCCAATCTCGAAATGCTGCGCACCACCACGCCTTACTACCGTTCGTCCTATGTCTTCGTGACCCGCCAGGACGGCCCGGACGTGACGTCCTTCAACGACCCGCGGTTGCAAGAATTGCGCATCGGTGTTCAGCTCATCGGCGACGATGGCGCCAACTCGCCGCCTGTCCAGGCGCTTGGCCGCCGCGGCATTGTCGGGCACCTCATCGGCTACCCCGTCTATGGCGACTACTCTGCTCCCAACCCGCCGGCGCGCATCGTCGAAGCTGTCGCGAACGGCGAGATCGACCTTGCCGTGGTCTGGGGTCCGCTCGCCGGCTATTTCGCGCAGAGGCAAAAGGTGCCGCTCCGGATCACGCCGGTCACGCCTCGCATCGATGGACCGCAACTGCCGCTGATGTACGACATCTCAATGGGTGTTCGACGCGAGGACGATGCGCTGCGTGGCGATGTGAATAGCGCGCTTGCCCGACACAAGGCCGAGATCGACGCGGTTCTGGCGCGATACGGCGTACCGCGTCTGGACATGGCCGGGAGACCGGCCCGATGAGGCGCGCTCTGGCGATGTTGCTGCCCTTGACACTGGCCCTGGTCGCCTGCCAGCGCGAGGAGCGCGACACGCGACCGCAATCGGCGCTCGGCTCAGGTGAGCAGCCGACGCCTGTGACCACGTTGGAGCCGGGCGGACAGCGACCCTCCCCCACCGACAACAAGGCGGCGAGCTTCGAGGCCAACGCCTTCCACATGAGCGAGGGCAAACGCCTGTTCGGCTGGTTCAACTGCTCGGGCTGCCATGCCAATGGCGGTGGCGGCATGGGTCCGGCGCTCATGGACGAGAAGTGGATCTACGGCAGCTCGATGGAAAGCATCCACGCCACGATCCGCGACGGCAGGCCCAACGGGATGCCAAGCTTCGGCCAGAAGATACCCGACGACCAGATATGGGAGCTGGCGGCCTTCGTGCGCGCACTGGGCGGCAACGCGCCGTCTTCCGCCGCGCCGCAACGCAATGACGACATGATGGTGCATCCCTCGGAAAACCGCCTGCCGGATGCCGCGACACTGGGCAAATCACCGTGAAGCGCCCGGCCTCGATGGCCTTCGCCTTCTGTGTCCTGTTTCTGCAGGGATGCGCAGGCTGGCAGTCGGCGCTTGACCCGAAGGGCCCCGCAGCCGGCGAGCTGGCCTGGCTCATCTGGTTCTTTGCCGCGCTTTGCGCGGTTGTTTGGGCGCTGGTGATGATCGCTCTCGCAGCACCGCTGGTCATGCGATCGCGTTCCGGCGATGAACCCCTCCTACTCGACGAAGCGGCCGAACGCGGCAAGATGCGCGTGGTCGTGTCCGCCGTCGGAGTGACCACCATCATCCTGATCGGACTGACGCTGCTAAGCTTTTTCGCCAACAGGACGCTGGCTGCGATCGGCTCGGAGGCTGCGCTGACAATCAGGGTGACCGGGCACCAGTGGTGGTGGGAGGTGCGCTACGAGGATG
>NZ_RZQA01001047.1:0-1903 GCF_004022915.1 Mesorhizobium sp. M7A.F.Ca.US.006.04.2.1 | reverse complement strand
GTAGATGGCGTCGGCCAGCATGTCGGAGACATAGACCTTGCCGGATTGGTCCGATGTCACGTCGTTGAGGAAGACCGCGTTCGGCACCGAGATGCTGGCGACCAGCTTGCCGCTGGCGAGGTCGACGACGCGGACTTTCGTGATGTCGGCGACATAGAGCTTGCCGCCCGAGATCGCCATACCCTTGGGTGCGTCCATGCCGTCGGTCCAGTGCTGGGTGACCGTCTTGCCGTCCAGCGACAGCACGGAGAGATAACCGTTGCCGTCGGCCTCGCCGGGATTGCCTGATATGTTGGAAACGATGATGCGATTGTCAGCGGCGTCGAACAGGGCCGATTCCGGCTGTTCGAGCCCGGTGGCGCGCCAGAGTTCGCCGGCCTCCGCGGCGGGCACTGCGGCAATGCCGATGACGGCGATAAAGGCTGAGGGGATGAGGGTGTTCATGACTGCTCTCCTGAGATGACGAGGCAGAGCTATGGCTTTCGATACTTTCCGGAAAGGCCTGACACCGCTAGTATCGAATATCGATACGAAACTAGCGACAAGAGGTGCATCCGATGAACGGTCTGATCTTCCAGGCGCTGAAGCGGACGTTGAAGGCGAAGGGCGTCACCTATCGCGCGCTGGCCGAACGCATGGGCGTTTCCGAACCGACGGTGAAGCGTATCTTCCATGAGCGCAATTGCAAGCTCGACCGGCTGATGGAGATTTGCGCTGCGGCCGGTGTCGAACTGGAAAACGTGCTCGGCTCGATGAACCGGGGGCCTGGGCCGGTCAACCACATCGCGCCGGAGATCGAGCGCAAGCTCGCCGGCCGGCCGGCGCTGCTGTTCATCTTCGTCATGCTGTCAGAAAAGTTCACGCCCGAAGGCATCATGCGCTCGCAAGGCCTGAGCGAGGCTTCGATGTTCCTCTATCTGCGCGATCTCGAGGAACTCGGCCTGATCGCGCTCGGACGGGGTCTTTCGGCGAGACTGCTGGTCGAGACGCCGATCCAGTGGAACTTCGAAGGGCCGCTCAGGCCGCTGTTCGAGATGACCAACAAGAATTTCATCGGCTGGGCCATCACCCATATCGACAAGGAAGCGACCTTCGTCAGCTTCTCCAGGCGGATGCGGCCGGAGACGGCTGAAATGGTGCGGCGCGAGGCGGAGGATCTCGCCGACCGCGCCAAGCTGCTCGCCCATCACGACCAGCACACGACGCCGGAGGATGGCCTGATCGGCTACAAATGGACGTTTGCCTTTGGCGCGACGCCATTTCCGGCAATCATGCCGATCGGGCCACACGCGCGAGATGCCGGGGCGAGGCCTGATACGCCCGCCGCCGCGAAAGGACGGCGGCCGCTGCCGGCCTGACCAGGCACCGCGTCAATCGTCTCAGCACGATTGCATCTGACGGCTGAGCTTGCCGCGCACGACCCTGGCAGTGCCGACCGCCACCATTTTTGCCGCTGTCTTGCCCCCCGGACCCGCCATGCGACCGGCGACGCCGACCGCGCCATTGACGGCGCCCATCGTCTTCATCTGCCCGACCGTCTCGTTCATCCGCGCCCGGCAGTCCCGCATTTTCCTGGTCGCCTCGACTGCAGCCAGGGCCTCGCCAAGGCCTGCCGGCGAGTCCGGGCCGGCCGCCAACTCCGCCAATTGCGCATGCTGGTCTGGCGTGATCGGCGGGCTGGCGGCCGTCTGGCTGCAGCCGGAGGCCAGCAGGCAGATCAGCATCGCGATCGGGCTGCCTCGCCCGGCACGTGCCGTGGCTGGAAAAATATCGCGATGTTCGGCCTCGAGGCTCCCGCCCGGAGTTGCTTTTCCGGCCACCCGTTTCCTGTTGCCCAACATCCTATTGCCCCACCGCCGGGCCGAGGATGAGGCTGCGGATTTTTGGCGTCAGCGGCCTGACG
>NZ_RZQA01001046.1:0-1912 GCF_004022915.1 Mesorhizobium sp. M7A.F.Ca.US.006.04.2.1 | reverse complement strand
CCATACAACACGATATAAAAGACCTGCCGGATGAAGTACTAACTTTCCTTCTAGGAAGCCGGTACTGCGACACCGATCGTCTCGGGGATTTCGCCTGGGCGACCTTTGGCAACACAAGGCCTGGATGGGCTCGCGTCCAGGCAATCTGCGATTTCGTTCACAATCACATAGCGTTCAGCTACCAGAACGCCGACGCGCTGCGCACAGCTCATGGCGGCTTCCTCGATCGAACCGGTGTTTGCCGTGACTTTGCTCATCTGTCGCTGCATGAACATTCCGGCGCGCTATTGTACGGGTTATCTGGGGGATATCGGGGTCCCGCCCGTGCCAGATCCGATGGATTTCAGCGCCTGGTTCCAAGCCTATCTCGGTGGTCATTGGTTCACCTTCGACGCTCGGCACAACCACCCTCGCATCGGAAGAATCCTGATGGCAACGGGCCGGGACGCGACTGACGTTGCCCTCTCGACCAGCTTTGGGTTGTCGAGCCTGGCCCGCTTCGAAGTTATTGCTGAAGAGGTGGGCACAGTGCCTGGAGGGAATGGGATTGTGCCTGGCGCCAGATCGCTCGCATCGACAAGAAAATCCCGCCATCGTGGAAGCTCGCGGACCTGATCATCACGGCCGGGCTTCGCGGCATCCTGTTCCCGTCGCTGCGTCACGCCGGCGGCACCAATCTGGTGATCTTTCCGGCCAATCTCGTCGACGGCGACCATGTCGCGGTTCCCGATGACCGGCTGCCGCACGACCAGTCGTCCTGGTCCTGAGTCATCGATAGTCTCTGTGGTCGCAACGCGAACAACGCCCGCTCACGACATCTGGTCCTCAACGGCATCGCCCTCGTCCTCCCTGTTAGCCAAACCGTCGGGAATATCGCCGGCCAGCAGCTTCTCCTTCGACAGCAGCCCGGCGTCCTCGAGCGCCTCGAAATCCGGCAGCTGGCGCAGCGTGTCGAGCCCGAACTGCGACAGAAAAGTTTTGGTCGTCACATAGGTGTAGGGCGCTCCGGGCTGTGGACTGCGCGGCCCTGAGGCGATCAGCTCCTGCGCGCGCAGCACGCCGATCAGATCGCGCGACACCTCCTTGCCGAAGAAGGAAGACAGTTCGCCACGGGTAATCGGCTGAAAATAAGCGATGCACATCAGCACCAGCGCCTCCGCCTGCGACAACTCTTTTGTGCCCTGCCCCGCCGCTGTGCCGAACGCGGCATGGATGACGTCGCCAAAAACCTTTTTGGTCCGGTGCTGCCAGCCGCCGGCGACCGCGACCAGCTCGTAAGGGCGGCCGGCGAGTTCGGCGCGAATGTCGTCGATGATCAGCTCGATATTGCAGTTTTTTCCCACCACCCGCGCGAGGACACTACGTGTCACCGGTTCATTTGCCGCAAAGATCACCGCTTCGACGCGGGCCATCCATTCGCACCAGCGCAGCTCCGGCGGCAGATGTTCCAGTTCGGTGTCGAGCAGCGCCGGCTGATCGTTTGGCTTGCGGCGGGCGGACGCTTCGCTCATCGCTACAGCCCGAACAGCCGGAATGTGGGGCGGCCGGAGAGCTCGCGCACGACCTCCAGTTGCTGCAGCCGTTCGAACAGCCGTCGCGATGCAAAGCGCGACAGATTGTCCGTCGTCAGCGATCCGGACACGGCGTCTTCACTGAGCAGCAGAAAGATTACGTCGCCGGCGCCTTTGGCGCGCAGTTTCGGCGCCACCGCCAGGAGTTTTTCGGCCCGGCGCGACAGC
Source organism: Mesorhizobium sp. M7A.F.Ca.US.006.04.2.1 (assembly GCF_004022915.1). Classification (NCBI taxonomy): domain Bacteria; kingdom Pseudomonadati; phylum Pseudomonadota; class Alphaproteobacteria; order Hyphomicrobiales; family Phyllobacteriaceae; genus Mesorhizobium; species Mesorhizobium sp. M7A.F.Ca.US.006.04.2.1. The sequence goes on along the minus strand of NZ_RZQA01001046.1, from coordinate 173 downwards.
TCGGCGGCCAACCGACAAGCGTCCGCGGCGGCCGCGACGAGCGCGATGCAAACCGCCCGCTCAAAATTCTTGTCCCCGGGCCGGATGCGCCGGCCACCGCCGGCCTCGGTGCGGAAAGATGGTCCAAAACCCTGCGCCATTAGGAGCGGCAGGGGCTGCGGCCAGCCCAGGCG
>NZ_RZQA01001045.1:0-1913 GCF_004022915.1 Mesorhizobium sp. M7A.F.Ca.US.006.04.2.1 | reverse complement strand
ACCAGAGGCTCGACAGTCGACGTCATGCCGGTTTTCCCAAAGCGTTGAAGCGGTCGACGACCGTGTCGGTGTCGGCCACCCAGCAGTAGCCGCCGAAGGCCTTGAGCGCGATGTCGTGGCGTTCCTGGGTGATGGTGGCGCAGGCATCCGATACGCAGGTGACAAGATAGCCGCGGTCGGCGCCGTCGCGCACCGCCATGTCGACGCATTGATCGGTCAGCACGCCGACCACGACGAGATAGCGGATGCCGAGGTTCTTGAGGAGATAGTCGACATTGGTCGAATTGAAGATGCCCGACGACGTCTTCGGCAGCATGATCTCGTCGCCAACCGGCGCCAGCGATGCCACCGGCAGTCCTTCGGGGAGACTGGGCGCAACATGGATCGGTGTCAGCTTGTGGTCGAGCGAGCGCTCACGGCCGTCTTCGGTCAGGCTCTGAATGATGGTGTGCAGCACCTCGACGCCATTGGCCCGCGCCGCCGCCAGCAGGCGCTCCTGGTTGGGGATCGTCTGCGAGGATGTCTGCCGGTAAAAATAATGATCGGGGCCACGTTCCGGATGCGACGGATCGGCGCCCGGCTCCAGCCAGATGCGCTGCATGTCGACGAGCAGCAGTGCCGTTTCGCCGGCACGGAAGGCTTCGTCTCGTTTGGGTAGGGCCTGGGTCATGCTTTGTCGTCCTGCTTTGCTGATTTGGGTCCCGGTGTCTTGCGGGGGCCGGGTGTCTTGCGCGCGCCGTTCTCTTGCGGTTCGCTGTCGAGCGTCACGGCATTGGCATGCCGCACCTTTTCGAGTCGCTCGATGCGGGCGCGGGCCTCGTCGCCCAGCGTCGAAACGATATGGGCGACCAACGCTTCCATCTGTGCGATCGCCGGCGCCAGCGTGTCGTAAGGTGAGGCGACTTCGAGCGGGCTGACGATGGTGACTTCGGCGAGATCTGATATCGGCGACAGCCATTGGTCGGTGAACAGGACTATGCGCAGATCGAGCGCCGCCGCCTGTTTTGCATAGGCCATCACATCGAGTTGGTAGCGGCGGTAGTCGAAGACGACGAGCACGTCGCGCCGGCCGAGGTCGGCCAGCGTGTCGAAGATCTGCGGAGAGAGCACGCCGAGATCGCGAACCCCGGAGCGGAACTGCACGAGATAGCCGGCCAGCATGCCGGCGATGTGGCGGCTGAACCGGCCGCCAACCAGCACGACCTCGCCCTTGGCCTCCATCAGCAAGCGGGCCGCCCGCTCGTAAGTCTGGACGGGTGTCGCGGCGGTGGCTTTCTGCAAGGCCGTGGTGACGCTATCGAGATAGGCCAGCACGGCGCTGTCGTTGGAACCGCTCTGCCGCTTGGCCTCCATCATCAGCAGCGGCGAGTGCAGTCTTGCCTCGACTTCGGCCAGAAGCCTCGCCTGGAAATCCGGAAACCCTTCATAGCCGAGCTTCATCACCAGCCGCACCACGGTTGGATCGCTGACGCCAGCGCGCCGGGCGAGCGATGAGGCGGTACCGAGGCCGGAGGTCGGATAGTCCGTCAACAGCAGTCGGACGATCTTCTCCTCCGACGGCGTCAGCGCAAGATCCCCGCGCATCAGAACATCGCGTATCGCCATGGGCCTCCCCGGAATCCGTGTTCTCTTGTTTTGTCGAGTTTATTACAGAGATTTAAATCTCGGTCAACAATGAAGAGATGTTGACATTGCGCGATCGCTGGCCCTACCTTGTCGAAAAGCAGCCAAGAGACTGTGGGGAACAGCCATGCGAAATGGAAGCGACGTCATCGTCGTCGGTGCCGGTATTGTCGGATCGAGCGCGGCCTATGATCTGGCCAAAGCCGGTGTGAAGGTCACGCTGGTCGAGCAGACCCATCCCGCCGGCGGCCCGTCGGGCAGATCGTCGGCGCTGCTGCACGCCTTCTACC
>NZ_RZQA01001044.1:0-1915 GCF_004022915.1 Mesorhizobium sp. M7A.F.Ca.US.006.04.2.1 | reverse complement strand
GTCAGCACCTGCTCGCAGACGCGGTTGACGAGGTTCTCGTCAAAGTCGTCGCCGATCAGCTTCAGCATCATGTCGAGTGCGGCAGTGCCACCGGCGCAGGTGTAGATGTTCTGGTCGATCTCGAAGAGGTCGGCAAAGACATTGGCCTTCGGGAACGCCTCGGAAAAGCCCGGCAGGTTCTCCCAGTGGATGGCACAGCGCTTGTTGGACAACAGGCCGGCGGCGGCGAGGATATGCGCGCCGGTGCACAGGCCGCCAACGGCGACGCCGCGATTGTATTCCTCGCGCAGCCAGGCGAAGGCGGACTTGTTTTGGTAGCGCTCGACATTGATGCCGCTGCAGACGATGGCCATGTTCGGCCGATCGGGGCCTGCCATCTTCTTGCGTTCATCCTCGAGCGACGTGTTGACCGCGCACTCGACTCCGTTCGAGGCGCGCACCGGCTTGCCGTCGATGCTGGCGAGGCGCCAGCGATAGGCCTCGTAGCCGAGCATGCGATTGGCCGAGCGCAGTGGGTCGAGCGCGGTCGCAAAGGCGATCATGGTGAAATCGGGAATAAGGAAGAATACAAACGACCGCTTGATCGGATGCTTTACGGCGTTCAAGGGAACCTCACACAGCCATGGCGCGAACAGGATGTCGCGAATAGCATAGCGACATCAGGAAAAACCATGTCTGTCAATCGGCTACGCCGCTACGACAAGATTAAATTTGCGACATGGGTCGCAAATGGGCAATCGGCGTGCAGCGGGGCCCGGAAGTGGCACGAACTGTTCAAGGGACAGGCAGCGTACAGCCTGTGCGCAGAACAAAAACGCCGCTCTGGCTGGAGCCAGGCGGCGTTGCAGTTTTAAAGCAGCGGCAGGGATGCGCTGCCTGGAAAATCTTCAGGCGACGAAGCCGAGGCGCGCCGCATTCATGGCGCCAGTCTGGCCGGGCATGGTGTTGGCAAGACGCTGACGCTCGAGAGCGGTGGTCAGGTTCATTTCGCGGCGGGCAAAGAGGCGGGCAAAAAGCTTCATAATCATCTCCATTCGGTTGCTCAGACGGGTCGCCTTCGCTTGATGGAGTGGGGCAGCTCGTTTGCTGGCGCTGATATAGGCTTGTGTAAGCAGAAACTAAATCGCAAAAGCGAACCGCTTGATATGAAATGCGACATCGATTGCGACAGATTTGGGCAAGGTGCCCAAAATTTACGATCATTTACAAGGCATTAAGTGAAAACAGGAGCTGCTATGCGGCTTTCTCATATGCGTCATGCGTTGGCGACATGGCTCCAAAACTCATTTGTATACAAATAAAATAAAGAAGGCCTGCCGGGCGGTTCGCGCGGCAGGCCTTCAGCACATAGTACACACGATCTACTTTGCTCCAGCCCAGGATCCGATGCCATTGCGAGTACCGGTCTTGGTGTCGGAAGCCTCAGGCCAGCCGATGTCCTTCTGCAGTTCGATCGGCAAGGAACGGATGGCGCGCTCGGTCTGGTAGCGGGCGCGTGCCGCGCTGAATTCGGTCGCGATGCGACCAAGAGACGACAGGATAGACATTTCTTTCTCCTTTGGTGGCTGGCGGGTGCCAGACAACGCGTTGGTTACGTCGGGTTTGTTTCAACTTCATTTCGTGTCGAATGCAGGTCTGTGTCGGGGTCGTTTCATGGCTGCTTGTGGCAGCTGCCTCATTCGATGGAGTTGACTATCCTCCCAATCTGATGTTCAATCAAACGAAATGGAATGATGTTTTGTATCAGAAAAATTGAAGGTCGGTTGCCATGAACGCCCCGCTCAATCATCCGCTGCCACTGCTCGATCTCGACGTTTTGCGCACTTTCGTGGCGATTGCCGAGACCGGCAGCTTCACCACCGCCGCCAATGCCGTCTTTCGCACGCCTTCGGCCGTCTCCATGCAGATCAAGAAG
>NZ_RZQA01001043.1:0-1918 GCF_004022915.1 Mesorhizobium sp. M7A.F.Ca.US.006.04.2.1 | reverse complement strand
TCCTTGAATATCTCGCCGACCTGTTTCCCGAGAAAAAGCTCTGGCCGGCCGATATCGACGCCCGCGCGCTGGCGCGTTCGGCCGCGAGCGAGATGCATTCCGGCTTTCGCGAGGTCCGCTATGGCTGGCCGATGAATTTGCGCCGGCCGAAGGGCCACAAGCCGCTCGACGCCGAGGGCGAGGCGCAACGCGCCCGCATCGAGGCGCTGTGGCGCGAGTGCCGGGAAAAATACGGCAGGGGCGGCCCGTTCCTGTTTGGCCATTTCACCGCGGCCGACGCCATGTATGCGCCTGTCGTCACCCGTTTCGACACCTATGGCGGCACGCTGGCGCCGGATACGCGCGCCTATGTCGACGCCGTGCTGGCAACGCCGGCGATGCGGCACTGGTATGCCGAGGCGGCCAAGGAGAGGTGGCCGGAACCCGGCCCGGACGAATAGCCGGATCCAACGAAAACGCCCCTCGCACCTTTTATCGTGCGGGGGGCGTCTTTGCCATCAACCGTTCTTTCGATTGCTCTCACGAACTGCTGACGACAAGGCATAAATGCGCCTTTGCGTGGATGGTTCCTGGATGCCAGAAAATTTTTTCAACTTGGCGCAAGCGCGCTGTTTGGCGCCCGGTTTGCCGTCATGCCAGCTGGTTTGGCCTGGTGTTTTGGGAGAAATCCGCATCTGTGGCTTTATGCAAATTTGACAGCGCGCCAAAAGAAGCCTACAAGCAAATCGTCGATATTTGTTTGACTGACTTTTGTTATCCGCGCTTTCGAGCGCGCCTTTGACGAACTTCCCACATCAAAAATCGGGACAAACGACGTTGTGCATCCGCATGGCGTCGAACGAATATTTGCCATGGAAAGGGTTCGTCATGAGCACCGGCACAGTTAAATGGTTCAACGCCACCAAAGGTTTTGGTTTTATTCAGCCTGACGACGGCTCGGCCGACGTTTTTGTCCACATCTCGGCCGTAGAGCGCGCCGGCATGCGTGACATCGTCGAGGGCCAGAAGCTCGGCTACGAGATGGTCCGCGACAACAAGTCGGGCAAGATGTCCGCCGACCAGTTGAAGGCGGCCTGAAAAACGAATTCTGCTCTCCCGGTGACCACGGATGTACTGGCACCGGTGAGTGGCGAATTCGGGCGCATGGCCGCGGCGACCTGAGTTTCCACGGCATATCATGTGCATAAGCAGGGCGTTCCCGTGCGGTGCATCCTTTTGGATGTCATCTGGTTGCGCGACGCTCTCATGGAAGGTCAGGCGGTGCCTGGCCTTTTTCATTTTCCGCGCCTTGCCGCCGAAAGTGCGCTGCGCGCCGGCCTGGACGTGCTAAGGGACGCTCCAGCAATTTGAATTCGCCGCGCGTATTGCTTTGTGCGTGATCCTGACCGAAGACCCGGTCTCGCTCCATCGGCACAGGCTCCTGACAGGAGAAAGATTTGACCACCAGTTCAAAGACAACCGTCGATCAGGCCGTGTCCCTGTTCAGCAAGACGCAAACCCAGTCGATGTCGCTCAACCGCATCAATTCCGAGCGCGACGCCGTCAGCGAGGCACGCGAAGCCAAGACCGCGCGTCTGCGCGAATTGCGCCTGGAGAAGGAGGCCGACGAGATGGCCGCCGCCGCCGCGCTAGCCGCTTTGCCGAAGCGGGCCGGACGACGCTGATGGCCACCAAACGCGTACCGCCAACACCGATCGCCGCCGACGCAACCATTGCCGATATGGTCGAAGGCCTCGACAAGCCGGTCGAATTCGTCCGGCGTGTGCTGGAAAAGCTCGAGCGCTGCAAGCGTGCCCACGGTGATGCCCAGGTTCGCGTCGGCGTGCGCGGCCGCGCCGAATGCCCGAACTACCTGATCGAGTATGTCCGCGAAGACGCCAAGACCCATGAGCGGGTGACGTATCAGGACGCCGCCTAC
>NZ_RZQA01001042.1:0-1919 GCF_004022915.1 Mesorhizobium sp. M7A.F.Ca.US.006.04.2.1 | reverse complement strand
GCTATTGTACTTTTCGATGCCGTAGGTGTTCGAGAAATTCTTGTCGGTCTGCAGCAGCACGTCCCAGCCGAAGTTCCAGCGTGAGTTGATGGCGAACTGCCCCTGGGTACCCATCATGCCGCGGAATTTGTTGGGATCGCCGGCGCTGCCCGAATTGACGTTGTGGCCAGAGCTGGAGGGGAAGGCAGTGGTGTCGAGGAAAGCGTCGGGATTCTGCTGGTGTATCCCGGCGATCTTCAAGCTGTACTCGCCATTGTTGAAGCGCTGACGCCACTCGGCCTCACCGAGGAAACCCTGCTTGGTATAGCCGGTGCCGGTGACGGTCAGGTCGTAGGTCGGCGCCAATGCAAGATAATAGGGGACTTTCACGCCGACGCCGAGATCGCTCTTGTAGATGATGCTCGGGATCAGGAAGCCGCTCTTGCGCTTCACCGTCGGGTCGGCAATTTCGAATGCAGGCAGATAGGCAAGCGGAAAACCGAAGAACTCGAAATTCGCATTCTCGAAGCGAACCGTCTTCTTCTCGCCGTTCCAGATGATCTTCTTGGCCTTGACGCGCCAGGTCGGCGCTTTGTCCGGCTTATCCTCGCACGGCTCGCAGGCGGTGTAGACGCCATTGTGGAAGGTGGTCAGCACGCCGCCCATGCGTTCGGCGCTTTCGGCGGCGAAATAGGCCTTGTCGATGGTTTCGACCCGCAACGCGTTGACGAAGCCGTCGGCGAAGTCATCGGTGATGTCGATATGCTGCGAATTGATCTTGGTACCGTCGCTGTTGATGACTTCGACGTTACCGCTTGCGACCATTCGCTTGGTGTTGCGGTTGTACTCGACCCGCTGGGCGACAAGGCGATTGCCACCATAGTCGATCTGCACGCCGCCAACGGCGGTCACGGTCTGGTTGTCGTTGTTATAGACCAGCGTGTCGGCCGCCAGCAGCATTTGCGAGCCGGACGGAACCGATGTCGCCATGTCGCCGACGTCCTGCGCAAGCGCCGGTGCCGGAACGGCGTAGGCAAGCACGCACGCCAAGGCGGTCGCCGCATAGAGGCGCGCCAAACCGGCCTGCCTGTTGCTGGGCAAAAACGCCTCCCTCACTAGCCGTCTTCCTTGTATAGCAGGAAAGTCACCCCGAAGAACATAGCCACCATGACCGGTACCCAGGCGGCTACGACAGTCGGCACGAATCCCGCCACGCCGAATGCCTTCACCAGAACCGAAACGACATAAAGCAGAAAGCCAGCGATGATGCCACCCAGAATCATCGTCGCCGACTGCCCCATCCTAGCAAATCGCATTGAAACCGTTGCCGCGATCAGCGTCATGGCGACGAGAAGGAACGGCAACGCCACGAGCGAATCAAACTGCATGGCAAAGGCATTTGCCTTGAGGCCGAAGGAGCGGGCAACCTCGATCTTTCCGGGCAGGTCGTAGAAGGGGATGGTTTCCGGGCGCGCCAGCCGCTCTTGCACGAATTCGGGCTTCAGATTGGTCGGTACGCGATCGGTTGCCGATGCCTGGATCGTGCCGTTCTGGAACGTCTTGACGTCCTGCAATTCCCAATAGCCGTCGCGCAGGAAGGCACGGGCAGCATCCTTGCGCTCGACGATGTTGCCTTGCGGGTCGAGAATGAAGAATACGACATCGGCCATTTCCAGGCCCTGGTTCAGGATGGCCCGCGCACCGATGATGGTGTCCCCCGAACTGGTTTTCTGCCGGATCCAGGGCGCGGCATCGGCCGAGACCGTATTCGATTTGCCGGAACGCAGCTGGGTTTCGATCTGCTCGGACCAGGAGAATGCGTGCGCGGCGAGCGGATTGATGACGCCAACCGACAGGACGCCGAACAGCAAGGCTCCGATACAGCAGGGCAAGAGGAACTGCCAGGCGGAAACACCGGCGGAACGCGCGATGACCAGCTC
>NZ_RZQA01001041.1:0-1920 GCF_004022915.1 Mesorhizobium sp. M7A.F.Ca.US.006.04.2.1 | reverse complement strand
ATGCGATAACGGCGACCAGGAAGATTCCGGCATGCAACTGCCCCCATCCCAGAACGAGAAACCAGCTCGCCTCGGGAAAGGTGGCGGTCACGGGAAAGCTGTTGGAAGGGTCTCTCCAGACCCCGAACAGAAGATGCTGCACGAGCAGAAACGCGACGCTTCCCAGCAGCAGGGTCGAAATAACCTCGTTAACGCCCCACTTGAGTTTCAGAAAAAGCGGAATCGCAATCCAGGCGGCTCCCGCAAGCGCCGCCAGAACGAACATCGTCGGCAACCTCAGCACTTCAGGCCCGCTGCCGTTCAGCGCCACCCAGGTTGACGCGATCGCGCCGAGCCATAGCTGGCCCTCCACGCCGATGTTCCAAAACCGCACGCGCATGGCAACGCCGGAGGCGAGGCCGACTAGCACCAACGGTAAAGCGGCCGTCGCCGTCTGGGAGAGGCCGTCCGAGGTCAGAAAAGTTGCAATCAGGAACTCATCCACAAGAGCGCTTGCCGGCACGCCCGCATGCACGAGCAGCACCGCCGAAACCGTCAGCCCGACCAACAGTCCGCCAACATAACTGAGACTGGTCAACAAGAAGCCGGGATTTTGCCTGCGAACAAGGAAAGCTGTGTCAAGCATGGCCTGCTAAAAGGCCTCCTATCCATTCAGGCGTGACGTCGCCGGTCTGACGGCAGCCGGCGATCCTTCCTCTGTTCATGACGGCCACCCGATGGGACAGGGACATGACCTCCTGGAGATCCTCGCTGATCAGAAGGCAAGCCGCGCCGGCTTCCACAGCTCTGCGGATCGCCGATCGGACGAACTCGGCCGCTTTCATGTCCAGCCCGCGAGAAGGGGAATGCGCTATGAGAACCTTCAGGCCGTGATCGAGCTCCCGCGCGAGCAACACTTTCTGCGCGTTTCCTCCCGAGAGCAAAGAGGCCGGCCGTTCCGGCGTCGCGCCGCGGATATCGAACGCATCGATGGCCTCGGCGGCCTTCTCGCGCATCGCCCGCCGGCTCAGGAGAAACGGGCCGCCGAAGCTACCGCTGGCGACGGTCGTGAGCGCGAGATTGTCGGCAATGGAAAGCTCCCGGATCAACCCGCTGTCAAAGCGGTCGGAGGGGATGACGCGCAAGCCGGCCTCGCGGCGCTGGTCTGGCTTGGCGGTGGATATGTCCTGGCCATCCAGTACGATCGCGCCGGCGCCGGCACGGTCGAGTCCGAGAAGGCAGGCAACGAGTTCCTCCTGCCCGTTTCCGCCGACGCCGGCGATGCCAAGGATTTCGCCTACATGCAGCTCGAACCCGAGATCGTTCAGGCTTTGCCCGTGAGCGGTCGCCCGTGCGGAAAGCCTTTCCACGCTCAGACACACATCACCCGGCCGAGATAACGGCCTGCCCGCAACCGTCAAGGCATCGCCGACCATCAAGCGCGCCACCTCCGCTTCGGTGACGTTCGCAACCCGCGCACCCTCAAGTACGGTCTCGCCGTGCCGCATGATCGTTACCCGGTCGCAGAAAGCGGCAACCTCCCGGAACTTGTGCGTGATCAGAACCACGGCGTGACCTTGCCTCGACAATCGTTGGGCAAAAGAGAGGAGCGTGCGCGCTTCCTCGTCGGTCAGCACCGCCGTCGGTTCGTCCATGACCAGAATTCGGGCGCCCAGAAGCATGACCTTGATGATCTCGGCGCGCTGGCGTTCGGCGATCGAAAGATTCGCTACCAGCTTGTGCGGATCGACGGGCAGGCCGATCTCGCTCGACTTGGCGGAAACGATCGCCGCCGCATCGGTCAGCGTTTTCATAGCAGCCTTGCGGCCGAAGCCGAGGAGAACATTTTCGGCAACCGTAAAACTCTCGACCAGCCGGAAATGCTGATGGACCATGCCGAGACCGGCGGCGGCGGCTTCCAGCGGGCTGCGCAAACTGATC
>NZ_RZQA01001040.1:0-1920 GCF_004022915.1 Mesorhizobium sp. M7A.F.Ca.US.006.04.2.1 | reverse complement strand
CTCCAGGTTGGACACCAGCATCACGGCCATGTCGATGTCCCCGCACATCAAGCCGCTTTCGAGAGCGTCTCGGGGCAATTCCAGCACCTCGACCTCGATCTCGGGATAGGTCTTTCGAAAGCGCGCGTAGTGGCGCGACATGTAGTAGCCGACGACCGTGTAGGTCATGCCCAGCCGCAGCTTGCCCGCCAGGCCTTTCCTATCGCGCAACGGGCTTCGGACGGCGGCAGCGACGGCCCCGGTGATAACACGCGCATGTTCAAGAAACCGCGCGCCCTCCATCGTCAGTCTTACGCCAGCGTGGTTACGCTCCAAAAGCCGTACGCCCAGGTCAGCCTCGAGCGTCTTTATCGCCGCAGTGACCGCCGATTGCGAGATGTTGAGTTCCACCGCGGCATGACTGACCTGTCCGCTCTCGGCGGTCGCGATAAAATAATCCAGCTGTTTCAAGGTGATGGTCATGGTGCGCCCTGGCCCAGAACCATTATCTGTTTTTTTGATATGACAATCAATAAACTACTATTTCACAAATGCCCTCGCATGCGCAAAAAATGCTGCAACGCCGCAAAGACGGCAGCTTCGAGGGGTAACAATGCGATGGCGGTGACGCTAAACTGCGACATGGGCGAAAGCTTTGGCCTCTACAAGGTTGGCGATGATATGGGCATGATGCCCATCATCGACGTTGCCAATGTCGCCTGTGGTTTTCACGCTTCCGATCCGGATCACATGCACGCCGCCGTCCGCAGCGCCAAGGCGAGTGGCGTAAAGATCGGCGCCCATCCAGGCTTGCCCGACATTCAGGGTTTCGGCCGGCGCGAGATGCGGATGACCCGCGAAGAAGTCAGGAACACCATCATTTACCAGGTGGGAGCGCTTGCCGGCTTCCTCAAGGCCGAGGGTGTGGAACTCCACCACATCAAGCCGCATGGCAGCCTCTACTTCATGGCCATGCAGCAGGAGGCAATAGCCCATGGCGTGTGCGACGCGGCAGAGATTTTCGGCGTACCCCTCTTCGGCATGACGGGCACCCTGCATGAGAAGATCTATCAAGAGCGCGGTATCCCATTTGTCGCTGAGTTCTATGCCGATCTCGACTACGATGCCTCCGGCAAGCTGATCTTGACACGCGTTCATGACGCCAAGGACCCCGCAGAGATGGCCGAGCGGTGCGTACGCGCCATCAGGGAGGGCGAGGGCACGGCAGAGGACGGCAGTTTCTTCCCTGTACGCTGCGAAACCATCTGCGTGCATTCCGATACGCCGAACGCCATCGAAATAGCCCGGGCCGTGCGCACCGCAATCGCCCCCTGGCACTGAACTCGACCGAACCCGCCCGCGCGGGCGGTTCCAGATTAGTCTGTCCGCAGTTTTCCGGAGCTTTTTATGGCCCAGATTCTTTCACCTCTTCCCGGCACTTTTTATCGCAGCGCTTCGCCAGACCAGCCGCCATACAAGGCGGATGGCGACGCGGTGTCCGCCGGAGACGTAATCGGTCTCATCGAAGTGATGAAGTCGTTCCACGAAGTGAGGGCCGAGACGGCCGGTACGAACATCCGCTTCATTGCCGACAATGAGGACCCCATCATGGCCGGCGCACCTATTGCGGATCTCGACTGATGCTGAAAAAGCTTCTGGTTGCCAACCGGGGCGAGATAGCGGTCAGGATCATCCGGGCCGCGCAAGATCTGGGGATCGCCACCGTGGCGGTGTATTCGGCCGCAGACGCCGAGTCGCTCCACGTCCAGCTTGCGGATGAAGCGGTCAACATCGGCCCACCAGCTGCAAAGAAGTCCTATCTCAATGTCGAAGCAATTCTGAAGGCTGCCCGCGACACCGGTTGCGACAGTGTTCATCCAGGCTATGGGTTCCTTGCCGAGAATGCCGCGTTTTCCGACGCGGTCACAGGCGCTGCATTGG
>NZ_RZQA01000103.1:0-10977 GCF_004022915.1 Mesorhizobium sp. M7A.F.Ca.US.006.04.2.1 | reverse complement strand
CTCATGGGGTCTTGCCCGTCTGGGCCCCCCTTCCCTGACCGACCGCAGCCTGCTGTTCGCTTCCCGCCGGTGGTGGGCTGAACGTCCCGCCCAGCGACTGGATATAAGTCACCAACTGCCACAGGGAGTTGGACGGAAGGGCATTTCCCCAGGCCGGCATGCCCTGCGGCCGCCCTTCGTATATGCTCTTGTATACTTCGATCGGAGTACCGCCGTAGCGCCAGGCGGGGTCGGTCAGGTCAGGACCCATACCGCCTTTGGCGCCATAGCCATGACAACCGGCGCAATTCATCGATCTGAAAAGCTTCTTGCCCTCCGCCACCGAACTTGGATCGTCGGCCAGCGGATTGGCGAGGCTGACGTTGACGGCCGGCGCCTTACCGGCGGTGAGACCGAGGGGGACGACGGCGGCCACGCCTTCCGGGTAGGCAACGTCGATCCGGTTTGCCGCCGGCTTGCCCGATTGGAGAAGCCAGCCGGTCGCCCCGGCGACGACCGCGACCACCACGACGAGCGCAATAAGGAGACGTCCGGGTGACATGTCGAATCCGCCGCGCCCTATTGTTGTGCCGCCACAGCCCCGACGGGGGTCGGCGCGGTATCGGCGGCCGTCTGGATAGTGTCGCCATCGACGGAAAACACGTAGATCGTATTGCCGCGCGGCAGGAAGCCGGGCCGATCCTTCTGCACCATGGCCGCACCCCCTACCCCGGCGGCCACGGCCACGTATTGCCGATGGTCCGGACCCATATAGGTGATGGGCTGGCCGATGATGCCCGAACCGAGTTTTTGCGACCACAGGACCTTGCCCGTCCAGGCATCGACGGCACGGAACCAGCCGTCAGTGGTGCCGTAGAAAATCAGGTTGCTGGCGGTCGCGATGACGCCGCTCATCACCATGAACTTTTCCGGGACTTCCCAGATCTTCTTGCCGTGCGCGGGATCCCAGGCTATCAGGCCGCCCCAGTTTCCGTCGGGGCCATCGACCGAAAACCGTTCCATCTCCATCCCGTCATAGGGCGTGCCGGCGATGTAGGAGACCTCGTGATCGGTAAGTCCCATGCAGATGTTGAACACACCGACGTAGAGCAGGCCTGTATTCGGGTTGAACGCCGGTGGCTCCCAGTCCTTCTGGCCGATGTCGGGCGGACACACCCGGTCGATCTTCACCCCAGGCTTGGGCTCGCGCGCGGGGTCGACGGTAGGACGCCCGGTTTTCATGTCGAAGCCGGTCGACCAGTTCTGATAGGCGAAATTGTTGGCCAACAGCACCTCGCCGGTGTTCCGGTCGATCGTGTACGCATAGGTGTTGCGATCGAAGTGGACCAAGGTGTGGCGCATCTTGCCGTTGATCGGCATATCGAGCAGCACGGCCTCGTTGACACCGTCATAGTCCCACTGATCGTGCGGCGTGAACTGGTAGGCCCATTTGGCCATGCCGGTTTCCGGATCGCGCGCGAACATGGCGCTGGTCCATAAATTGTCCCCGGGCCGCTGGACCGGAACGCGCGGCCCCGGATTGCTGGTGCCGTAATAGAGGGTTTTTGTTTTCTCGTCATAGGAGACGAAGCCCCACGACGCGCCGGCGCCCGTATCCCAGGCGCCCGACGGCCAGGTATTGATTCCGAGGTCCTTGCCTTTCATCCAGTCGTAATAAGGCTTGAAGGTATTATCGATACGGACGTCCTTGTCCGATCCCACGGCATGCGCGCGCCACAACTCCTTGCCGGTGGCGACATCCAGGGCCGCCAGCCAGCCGTTGACGCCCATTTCGCCGCCGGAATTGCCGACGAAAACCTTGCCGTCCGCCACGAAAGCAGACTGTGTCAAGGTCACGCCATGCTTGACGTCGTCCATCGCGGTGCGCCACGCCTGCTTGCCGGTAGCGGCGTCCACGGCGACGGTATGGTCGTCGAGCATGTTATAGATCAGCTTGCCGTCGGCATAGGCCCATCCGCGGATAACGGCGTCGCAACACGCCTTACCGATCGCCTGCGGCGAAGGGTTGGGATCGAACTTCCATTTGATCGACGGGCCCGGCTTCGAGAGATCGAGCGCATAGGCGGTGTTGGGATAGGGCGTCACCACATACATGGTGTCGCCGACGACCAGCGGCGCGCCTTCATGGCCGTATTGCGTGCCGTCGGAAAAGGTCCAGGCGACTTTCAGTTTACCGACATTGGCGGCATTTATCTGGTCAAGAGGGCTGAACCGCGTGTTGGCATAGTCGCGCGCCTGACTGGTCCATTCGCCGGGCTGTGCTGCTCCGGCGAAGTTGGCCGTCGCGCCGGAATACGATTTCTGCGGAGGAGACGGCGCTGTCGACTGCGCCCAAGAAGATGCGGTAATGGCAGCCAAAGCCACCGACGAAAGCGCAATCCGCATTGAATCCTCCAGGAATCAGCGCTCAAACTCCGCCCGATCCAAACGGTTCCAGTTGTTCACGTAAAGTTGTTAGCCGGCCATCAATCGGTGAGAAAAAACCCCAGCCCGAAGAGAAAATACACCTCTACGAGCCTCGGCTTCGTCGAGCTGGCTACTCGCCTCTTCGGGTTACCTCTAATCGTTGCAAGCTTCTTTGGTGAGGCCAACCTGTCGCGCTAATTCCGCAAATGGCGGCACGCCGCTCTCGTCCTAGGAAACATTCGCGAGCTGGAGCAGCCGCTACGAAAAACAGACCGCGTCCCTGTTGGCGGGCGGCATATTCTCTAAGACCCTTTCCTCGCAGGCGACGGAATGCCTTCGGCCTTCTACAAGGCGTCGTCGATGGAAAGAACGCCGTGATGCACCAGTGCATTATGGATGGCAGCGACCGCCATCATCAGACTGTCGAGCTGCACATGGCGACGTTCATCGGTTATCCTTGACATAGGGCCGTAGCGGGCGACGGTGTGGCCGGCTACCGCCCTGCGAGCGGTTCAGACGGTGGGGCGTTGTTCGAACTACCAGGCGAGGCCATGATCAGGCTCCGGGTTGGAGGCAAACTAACTTTGAAAGCCTCGCGAAGGTCCAGTGGTACCCTCCTTGGCAAGCCGCTGCGCCGCAATGCGGCGTCGATCAACGGGGCAACAAAGGCTCCACTCAACCTCAAGACATTGGCCATCCTGTCAGGACCGCTGTAGTGACCTAAATGTCCGAGCGCGGCCGTGGCCACGCCCCTGCTGTGTTGGAGGTCAAGTCATGCTGAATGAGCTGTTTGAGAAAAACCGGGCCTGGTCCGAAGAACGCCGCCGCGACGATCCCCATTATTTCGAACGGCTTTCCAATCTTCAGCGACCGCAATACCTGTGGATCGGTTGTTCGGACAGCAGGGTACCTGCCAACACGATCACCGGCTTGGAGCCGGGTGAAGTCTTCGTGCATCGCAATGTTGCAAACCTTGTTCACCCAAGCGACCTGAACCTGCTGTCGGTCCTCGAGTACGCGATAGACGTGTTGGAGGTGTCACATGTCATCGTCTGTGGCCACTATGGTTGTGGCGGCATTCGAGCTGCGCTCGACGGAGAAAGGCACGGAATCATCGACCATTGGCTGCAGCCCATTCGGGATGTGGCCGAGCAGAACAAGGACGACCTCGACCGCCTCCCCGATCTGAGCTCGCGCCTCAGGCTTGTTTGTGAAATGAGCACGCGCAACCAGGTTGCGCGTCTTGAGCGGACACCAATCGTGCAGTGGGCTTGGAAGCGCGGCAAGCGCGTTCGGATACACGGCTGGGTATATGGGCTGACGGACGGGTTGATCTCGGACCTCAAGTGCAGCGTGCCCGCGCTGGAAGGCTGAGCCCCCGCTGAACCACAGCCTCCTGCTCCGCTACGGTGGCGGCGATCAGCCGATGAAACCCCAATTCCTCAGCCTCTCGTTCCTAAAAGTCAATGTCAGCTATTCTAACCAATTGGCTGGCCCATGCCGAAGCCTGTCGCGTGTCGATCTGCACCGCGGCATAGCCTGAATATCTGAAAGTCAGGGCCGCATCGGCTCCGCGAATCTCCGGCGGCTCGAATTTGAAGCGTTGGAGCTCTTATCGCCTATGAAGAAGCGCGCTGGTAGGGACGGGCCACGACAAGGCACATGTGCCGAGGGGTCATCGCTACGCCTCATCGGAACGAGAGTGATAAGCGCTCTCAGGCAGCGGTGTGCCAGATATGCCCACTGTCGCCGGTTCGAAGACTGGTCCCGAACTCGTTCACCGATAACCGGGACGCCGCTTCGCCCTGCCCATTGATCGCAGCCCCCATCGACTAGCTATTCAGGGCAACCCTGAGTGCCCTTTCCAAGTCGCCCCGTTCAAAGGGCTTCCCGAGGACGGGGACGTTCCGGAAACCTTGAGGAATGCCCCCGGCGCCGTAGCCAGTCGAAAAGACGAAGGGTATCGACCTTTCGGTGAGCGCCTCGGCGACGGGATAGGTTTCGGCTCCGTTGAGATTCACGTCCAGAATTACGGCGTCAAAGTCCGCTCCTCGGTGCGCGGCGACCACTTCAAACCCAACCTCGACTAACGAGTTCTCAACGTCCAATAATCCAGACAGGAACCAAAATGTGCAAACGATGTTTATTGACCGAAGGGCATCTTACTTCCTTGGAGAGTTGAACATGAAAACCACCCTGATTCTGGGCGCGCTGGCGCTTTGCTTGGCCGCGCCTTCCATTGCCTCGGCGGATGCGATGGTTCTCACCACGAACCAGCACCGCCATCACCATGGTGCGGACGCTGTCGTCATCAATGAGGACGGAGCTCGCCTCCATCATCGCCGTCATGGCACCGAGGCGTTTTACGACAACGGGAATCGCCATCATTGGCGCAGACATCATCGTCCAGATACCATCATCATCAAGCGTTCGGACGACCGCCCGATGCACCACCGCCATCGTCACGTCGTCATCGAGAACAACGACTACTGATCTTCTTACGCCGGACCCGGCTCTCAGATCGGAGCCGGGTCACGCGGCGCTGCCTCCGGGCCGCTGACCCTGTCCAGATCGCAGCCAAAGCTCGCGCTGAACGGCGTTGTGGAACTCGCGAAGTTCGCGGTTGGTGATGTCTCGATCGAAGCCGGCGCGCTGCATCTGCGTGCCCAAGGTGGCAACCATCTGCTTCCAGTTCGTCACCGCGGCGCCCCGCTTTGCCGAAAGCACCTTGCTAAATCGGCGTGCCGCAGCAAGTTGCCGAGGCCTTTGGACTGATCTCTCCAGTCCTCGCGTGACGAGGTTGAAGCCGCGCCGGTTCTCCGCTGCCTTCGCCACGTAAGTCGACATAACATGAGATCACCAGCCTGCCGTTGCGGAAGACCAAAATGGGAACGCGTCGGGAACGAGTAAAGCGGTGCCGATCAGTGTCAAGGCGTGCCGCCTCGCGGTGATCCATGGCTTCGGCGATGACGTCGAACACGCTGGGCACTTCGTCAGTGATTTCCGTGGTGGCGATGCCGGCCTCATTGGGCCGCCCATCGCTGAAAATGATGAGGATCGCGAGTTACGGGAATGAATGGATGGCCAGCTTTAGTGGGAGAGGCTGTCGTAGAAGGCGATGAGGCGTTTGCCGCAGGCGTTCTTCTCGCTCTCCGGTTCCCTTAGCTCGGCGGTTCCGGCACGCCATTGGCGCGGTTCCCGTTTTGAACAGGCAGAAGTGCGGCAGGTCTACCACCGAGACTGGCACCACCGCCCGCACCGCCGGCGGTGGGAAAAGGCAATGACATTGGCCATAAATATCGGCATCACCACCACCGTCCAAGCCGATACTAGGCCGTGAACTCATTAATGCGGAGTGGCCGGGACGGGTGGGACGCGGAAGAGAGCTGTTGGTGGAAGCTGACGCAGCTTAAGATGTTTGGAAGAATGCTGCTAGCTCGGTGGCCAATTCTTCGGGTGCTTCTTCGGCCATATGGTGGCCGCAGTCGATGCAACGGCCTCTGACGTCGGAAGCCCATTCTCGCCAGATGCCAAGGATATCACCGTGCAGATCCTCCAGATCGTCCCGGGCGGACCAGAGCACAAGCAGGGGGCAAGCGAGCTTCCGACCTGCCGACCGATCATCTTCGTCATGCTGGCGGTCAATGCCTAATCCCGCCCGGTAGTCCTCGATCATGCCATGAACCGTTTCCGGATCATGGATGGCAGCATGAAAGTCAGCGTAAGACTCCACTCCCATCGCTTCCGGACTGCCACCGTACCAGGCATCCGGATCAGCCAGAATCGCCCGCTCGGGCTTCTCCGCTTGCGCGAAGAAAAACCAGTGCCACCAAGCAGACGCGAAGCGGGCATCGCACCGTGCCAACGCGTCCGCGATTGGGATACCGTCCAAGATCGCGAGGCGACTGACCGAGTCCGGGTGGTCCATTGCGGTTCGAAAGGCTGTATAGGATCCTCTGTCGTGCCCGACGAGGCCGAAGCGGCCGAAGCCAAGCTGGCGCATGAGTGCAACGCAATCTCTTGCCTTTGCACGCTTCGATGACCCGGCGTGATCCGGTGTATCGGCAGGCTTGGAGGATTGGCCGAAGCCACGCAGGTCGGGGCAGACGACGGTGTATTGCTCTGCGAGTATTGGCGCTATTCGGTGCCAAGTTGCATGTGTGCGAGGATGACCATGCAAAAGTAGTAGCGGCTCCCCTTTGCCACCAACCCGGTACCGGAGAGTGGCCTCGGGAAGCTTGATCCGTTCCAGTTCGAATCCACCGAACATACTTGCTTTCCCTGTCCGCGCCATTTTCGGAACGCTGGCGGAGTCCAGTTCCAACGCCAGCTGTCGAGATCTGCAGCTTAGGTTCCCTACGTCCGAGTAGGGTCGTTTGTCGACAGGCGGGTTTCAAGTTGGAGCGGAATCCGCGGCGGACTTGATCAAGGATTTGCCCGAAGGTGCCATGCTGCTCGCCGACAAGGGCTATGATGCCAACGCCTTGCGCAATGCCGTCACCGAGAAAAAGGCATGGGCCAACATCCCGCCCAAGGCCAACCGCAAGGACCCGATGTGCTTCAGCCCCTTCCTCTACAAGGCCCGCAACTTGGTCGAACGCTTCTTCAACAAGGCCAAGCAGTTTCGCCGCATTGCAACTCGGTATGACAAGCTGGCAGAAAATCACCTCGCTGCCCTCAAACTCGTCTCCGTCCGCATATGGGTACGCGGTAGTGAGTCTACGTCCTAGGTACATTAGCGTGTACTAACACTCTGCTTTGGGTTAGATTGCAGGTCAATTTGTAAGGTCGAGACGAGCAGCCTCAGGGAGGATGCAATGGTTAAGCCGGGATGCAAATGGATGCTATGGGGTTCGTGCGCCCTTTGGCTTCTGACCCTGCCCGCGCAAGCGAGCAGCTTGGGTGATCTGGTCAAGAATGGCGACTTGCCAGCGGTCACTGCCGCCTTGGACAAGGGCCTCGATGTCAACGAAATCGACGGCGTTACGGCACTTTACATCGCCTCAGAAGCCGGGAATGTCGAGTTGGCAGCGCTACTGATCAGGCATGGGGCAGACGTCAACCTACCTGTCAGCTGGCAGCGAACGCCGCTCTACGCCGCCAACAAGGGCGGCCATGCTGACATCGTCAAGCTGCTGCTAGACAACGGGGCCGACCCAAATCGGGTGACGAAAGCGCAGACGCCGCTTCACGTTGCTGCCGAAAATGGCTGCCTCCCATGCGTCGTCCATCTTATAGAAGTCGGAGCAGATGTTAACGCGCTGACATCGAATGGAAGTCCCCCGCTACATCTGGCCAAGGTCGCAGGGCACGAGGACGTCGCAGCCTATTTGCGCAGTCATGGCGCCGCAAAACCGGCCATCGCGCCGATTTCACCACGGCTTGCCTCAGCAAACGCTCAATCGGGCAAAGTAATATACGACAGCACCTGCGTGGCCTGTCATCTTTCTCCGGGCGTCAGGGTACCCAAAAAGGTCAGTCTGTGGAGCATCGTTGGGCGCCAGAAGGGTTCACAAGCGGATGTCCAGTATTCATCTGCTATGAAGGACGCTGGTGGTAATTGGAGCTTTGAGGAACTCAATCTCTTCATCTCGAATCCCGCGCTCGCGTTGCCCGGCACGGAGATGTCTTTCCCGGGATTGAAGGACGAGAACAAGCGGGCGGACCTCATTGCCTACCTTCGGACTTTGAGTGATGCACCGCTGCCGCTTCCTTGAGCGCTGTTGTTGGTGGGTAACTTTGGTGCCGAATTGACCTGCAGCGAGCACGCCGAGGCAAGATTACTATCTCACGGCTTCGTTTCTCGCGCGCCGTGAGCGCCGAGGCGGCTAGACCCTGATCGGAACATTCTTGGCGATGCTATGTAACCAGATCTTTTAGTCCAAGTTATCAAACACCGCGGCCTACTGTGGCGAGATATGGAGAGGTGCGATCCAGACCATTCCAGAACGACAGCAAGAGGCCGGCCGATCGCTTGGCCTGTCCAAAACCCGGATCATGATTTCCGTCCTTCTCCCGCAGGCTTTCAGTTGGCCCTGCCAGCGATCGGCGGCCAGAACATCCTGCTCCTGAAGGGGACCGCATTGGCGTCGACAATCACGGTCTTCGACCTGATGGGTGCAGCCAACCTCGTTCGCGCTCAGACGGTTCGGGTTAACGAGCCTCTGTTTGCCGCGGCGCTTGGATATTTCCTGCTGGCGGTGGGATCACGACTGGCTTCGGGTTTTCAAGAGACGGCTCGCTCAGCGATATTGATCGGGACCGAGCAGTGTCGGTTGAGGTAGCGGCCTTTCCGAAGGCACATCATGGCCTCCGCCGCAGCCTCAGCGCCACGCCTAGATGCCACCTAGAAGTAGCCGAGGACGGATTTCACCTCGAGATATTCCAGCATGCCCTCAAGACCATATTCTCGTCCGTTTCCGGACTGCTTGAAACCGCCAAACGGGGCATGCGGATCCCAGGCCGGGTAGTTGAGATGAATCTGACCGGACCGAATGCGCGACGCGACGTCCCTGACGACCTCCAAGTCCTCGCCTTGCACATGGCCCCCCAAGCCGTACACCGTGTCGTTGGCGATGGTGACGGCCTCTTCGATTGTGTCATAGGGGATAATGCAGAGGACCGGCCCAAAAACTTCTTCCTGGGCAATGCGCATCTGGGTGCGCACGTCCGAAAAGATCGTCGGCTTCACATAGAGGCCGACGTTCAGATCGTGTGCACGACCCGGTCCGCCGATGATGAGCCTGGCGCCTTCCGAAATGCCCACGTCGATCATGGTTTGTATTCGGTCGAATTGGGTACGATTGGCGATCGCACCGTGAGTGGTGGCTTCCGAAAGAGGATCGCCGACGACGATCTGGCCCGCGACCCTCTTGGCGATTGCCTCGATCTCGGACAGCCGCTCGCGTGGCACGATCATGCGCGTCGGAGCGCTGCATGACTGGCCGAGATTGCGAAAGGCGGCGGCTATGCCCAGGGAAACGGCGCGGTCGAGATCGGCGTCCGGCAGGATCACGTTCGGGGACTTGCCACCGAGTTCCTGGGCGACACGCTTGATGGTCGGCGCTGCCGCCTGGGCCACGGCAATGCCCGCGCGGGTGGACCCGGTAATGGAGATCATATCGACATTCGGATGGGATGCCAGACTAGCACCCACGCATGCGCCATCCCCTTGCACCAGATTGAACACTCCGGCAGGGAAGCCGGCTTCCTCGATCGCCTCGGCGAACAGCAGAGCGTTCAGGGGAGAAAGCTCGCTTGGCTTCAACACGACCGTGCAGCCTGCCGCGAGCGCCGGCGAAACCTTGGCGGTGATCTGGTAAAGCGGCCAGTTCCACGGCGTAATCAGTGCGCAGACACCAATCGGTTCGTGGGTGATGGCGGTTTGCCCCCGCTGCTTGACGAAGGGAAAGGCTGTCAGCACATCACGCGCAGCCTTAACATGCGCGATCGCCAGCGGTACCTGAGCGCTGCGCGCATAGCCGATCGCCGCGCCCATTTCGAGGGTAAGGCATTGAGCCATCAGTTCGCCCCGCGCCTCGAGCATCACCTGCAGGCGATCGAGCAGACCGGCACGATATTCCGGCGTGGTCCGGCTCCAGGCGGCGAATGCATGGCGGGCCGGTGCAACGGCCGCATCAACGTCCAAGCTGTTTCCGAGCGGAAACCGAGCCACAACCTCTTCGGTGGAGGGGTTCACCACGACGCCCTTGGCGGCGCCGCTCGGCTCGACCCATTGACCGTCGATGAAAAACTTGTCCAGGTGGCCGTTGCGCGACAGATGTTCGAGGGGTGTCATCACGCGACAAGGCCCTTCATGCGATCATAGCCACCCAGAACCGGCAGGAACCAGAGGCGCCCGAAAAGGCCGGGGATCGCCTGCCAGTTGAAATCCTTCCAGGGGTTCAGGTCGGGGCGCCCATCCATGACATCAGTCATGGTGCTGCCTATCAGCGTCGACAGATCCAGCCCGTAAGAGGTAAACTTCATTTTCTTGACCACCAATGCTGATTTGAGCGGGCGAAATCCGAGGCGTGTGTACGCGCCTACCAGCCGCGCATCCGCACCCAACGCTCTTCAATCCTGGGGCTGTCCCCGTTAACGATACTGTAGAAATCATGCTGCGCGGCCATCGCACACGCATGGTTGGGCAGGATCCGGACCCGGGACCCGAGCGGCAGTTCGGGCATGGATTTCCCAGAACCGGCACGAATGGCGAGGATACCGTGTTCCTGACTGGCCTGGACCACGATCACATCTTCCAGCACCCGCCCCTTTTCGTCGCAGACCACGCCGTAACCCTGGTCGATCTGCTGGTTTGCGGTGCCCCGATCGCGCGAAAGCGCCATCCACCCGGCGTCGACCAGCACCCATCCCTTTTCCGGCTTCGAGCCGATCACCGTTGCTAATACGGAAATCGCGATATCATCGCGGTCGCAGACGCCAACCCCGTGCTGAACGAGATCGAAGAACATGTAGACCCCGGCGCGCAACTCCGTGACACCCTCGAGATTCTGAGCGAAATGCGCGGTTGGCGTCGAGCCGACGCTGACGGTCGGACAGGCATGGCCA
>NZ_RZQA01001039.1:0-1922 GCF_004022915.1 Mesorhizobium sp. M7A.F.Ca.US.006.04.2.1 | reverse complement strand
GTGTGAAGGCACTCGCCACACTTCCGTCGCTCGATGAGCTGCGCGCCAGGCTGGTTGGCATGATCGCCACGCCGGCAACCCGGATCGCCCAGATCGTCAATGCGCCAGCGGCCTCGGTCGCGCGCGTCATCGGCGCTTACGCCCGGAAGGACGAGGCGGCATGAGGCCGTTCCTCGCTATCACAAACACACGTTCGAACCTTATGAAGGAACACAACAATGGCTGATCTCGCAAAGATCGTAGACGAC
Source organism: Mesorhizobium sp. M7A.F.Ca.US.006.04.2.1 (assembly GCF_004022915.1). Taxonomy (NCBI): domain Bacteria; kingdom Pseudomonadati; phylum Pseudomonadota; class Alphaproteobacteria; order Hyphomicrobiales; family Phyllobacteriaceae; genus Mesorhizobium; species Mesorhizobium sp. M7A.F.Ca.US.006.04.2.1. The sequence goes on along the minus strand of NZ_RZQA01001039.1, from coordinate 1,674 downwards.
CTTTCGAAGCTGACCGTCCTCGAGGCGGCCGAGCTGTCGAAGCTTCTGGAAGAAAAGTGGGGCGTTTCGGCTGCTGCTCCGGTGGCGGTTGCCGCTGCTGGCGGCGCTGCGGCCGCTGCTGCTCCGGCCGAGGAAAAGACGGAATTCGATGTCGTCCTCACCGACGCAGGCGCTCAGAAGATCAACGTCATCAAGGAAGTCCGCGCCATCACCGGTCTTGGCCTCAAGGAAGCCAAGGATCTGGTTGAAGCGGCTCCGAAGCCGGTCAAGGAAGCCGTTTCCAAGGCCGACGCTGACAAGTTCAAGGCCCAGCTGGAAGCAGCCGGCGCCAAGGTCGAACTGAAGTAAGCGTAAAAGCGGCGGGCGGCCTCGCGCCGTCCGCCACTCCCTTCGCCCGAAGGGAGAGCGCGTAACGCGAGATTTTGCGAGAACCTCTTTCCTGAGGGCCGAAAACCGGCCTTCAGGAAACGGGTTTTCTCCCGTTCTAGCCGGCCGCCGACAGGCGCCGGGAAAACAGACAGAGGGTTGCCGCCAAGGTGGCCCAGTATGCAAGGCGAGCCGCGGCGAGGCTCGTCCCGAGTTTAGAGCTAAGGAGCGACGATGGCCCAGACCCAGACTTTCAATGGCCGCAGACGCGTACGCAAGTTCTTCGGAAAGATTCCGGAAGTTGCGGAGATGCCGAACCTGATCGAGGTTCAGAAGGCATCCTATGACCAGTTCCTGATGGTGGCGGAGCCCAAGGGTGGGCGTCCGGACGAGGGGCTGCAGGCCGTTTTCAAGTCGGTCTTCCCGATCTCCGATTTTTCCGGCTCCTCCATGCTGGAGTTCGTGAAGTACGAGTTCGAAGGACCGAAATTCGACGTTGACGAATGCCGTCAGCGCGACCTCACCTATGCCGCGCCGCTCAAGGTGACGCTGCGCCTCATCGTGTTCGATATCGACGAGGACACCGGCGCCAAGTCCATCAAGGACATCAAGGAGCAGGACGTCTACATGGGCGACATGCCGCTCATGACCTTGAACGGCACCTTTATCGTCAACGGCACCGAGCGCGTCATCGTTTCGCAGATGCACCGTTCGCCGGGCGTCTTCTTCGACCATGACAAGGGCAAGTCGCACTCGTCGGGCAAGCTTCTGTTTGCCGCGCGCGTCATCCCGTATCGCGGTTCGTGGCTCGACATCGAGTTCGATTCCAAGGACGTCGTGCACGCCCGCATCGATCGCCGCCGCAAGATTCCGGTGACGTCGCTGCTGATGGCGCTCGGCATGGACGGCGAAGAGATCCTGTCGACCTTCTACAACAAGATCACCTACAAGCGTGCCGGCGACCATTGGCGCATTCCGTTCAACGTCGAGCGTTTCCGCGGCCTCAAGGCTGTCGGCGACCTGGTCGATGCCGATACCGGCGAAGTCGTCGTCGAGGCCGGCAAGAAGATCACCGCACGCCAGGCACGGGCGCTTGGCGAAAAGGGTCTGAAGGCGATCAAGGCGACCGACGAGGACCTGCTCGGCAACTATCTGGCCGAGGACATCGTCAACTACGCCACCGGCGAGATCTTCCTCGAGGCCGGTGACGAGATCGACGAGAAGACGCTGAAGGTGCTGCTCGGCACCGGCGAAGAGGAGATCAAGGTTCTCGACATCGACCACGTCAATGTCGGCGCCTATATCCGC
>NZ_RZQA01001038.1:0-1922 GCF_004022915.1 Mesorhizobium sp. M7A.F.Ca.US.006.04.2.1 | reverse complement strand
GAACTGAAAGCCGCATCATGATCCTCAAAGACCGCATCGCCGTGGTGACAGGCGCCGGCTCCGGCATCGGGCGCGCCGGCGCCATGATCATGGGCAGGGAAGGCGCGGTGGTCGTCATCGCCGACAGGGATCAGGCTGCCGGCGAAGCAACGGCTTCGGACATTCGGGCAGCGGGTGGACGGGCCGAGGCGATCAAGACCGATGTCGCTGATGATGCGGCGATCGAACAGCTCATTGCCGGCACGCTCGACAGGCATGGGCGCATCGACATCCTGCACAATCACGCCGGCATCCAGATCGGCGGCACGCTGACCGAAGTGGAGGTCGGCGGCATGGATGCCTCGTGGCGGGTCAATGTGCGGGCGCAGTTCCTGGCGGCGAGACAGGTCATGCCCTCGATGATCGCGCAGGGCGGCGGGGTCATCCTCAACACCGCCTCCAATTCGGGCGTGTTCTACGACCGCGAGATGATCGCCTACGCAACTTCCAAACATGCGGTGGTGGCGATGACACGGCAGATGTCGCTCGACTATGCCCGTCACAATGTCCGCATCAACGCGCTCTGTCCGGGCTGGGTCGACACGCCGTTCAACGAACCGTTCATCGCCCAGATGGGCGGACGCGGGGCGATCGAAACCTATGTCCGCACCAAGATCCCGATGGGCCGCTGGGCCAGCGCCGATGAGATCGCCGAAGCGATCCTGTTCCTTGTCTCCGACCGTTCATCCTTCATGACCGGCCAGGCGCTGGTAATCGACGGCGGTGAAAGTATCGGCTGAGCCTTTTGCTTTCGCTATCAACTCCCCTGTTTTCAAAGCTTGTCCGATATACCACGCAAAGACTTTCACCCATGCCGCTGCTTGCCGGCAGGACTATAGTCCTGCCGGCATGGGACTTCAGTGCCATGGCCGTCCAAGAGTGCGAATTTGTGTTTGATATCAGTAGGTTAAGTTTCTGGCCGGGTGCCAGATCGCGTATTGAGACAGCATTTGTCTAAAGTTTACTCTGCACTATTAGGAATTCCTCATAGGACGGTCGCTTAGCGGTCGGGCCAGGGCGACGATTCCCGAGGAGATTACCATGACAAACCGGAAAACTCTGCTGGCGGCGCTTGCCGCATTGGCGCTCCTGGCATCTCCGGCGCTCGCCGGCAATGGGCACGGCGGTGGCAATGCCGGAGGCAACGGGCACGGCAACGGCGGTAGCAATGGCAACGGCGGCAATGGCAAGAGCGGCGCTTCGCACGGCAAGTCGTCGTCGGCCCCCGGCCAGGTGGCCAAAGCGGACGACACCACGGTCGACAAGACCACCAAGGTCTCGTCCGTGCCCAAAGGCAAGAACATCCACGCCAAGCTTGGCCGGGTGAGCTCGCTGAAGCGCAACATCAATGCCTATATGAACTCGAAGAGCAAGAAATTCGCCGCCCTTCAGGCATTCGTGACGCAGTCCGCCAAAGCCAAGGTCGCTCAGGCCGCCGCCGACGCAGCACAGGCTAAGCTGGATGCGCTGACGTCCATGACACCCGATCAGATTGCCGCGCTGTCGCCCGACGATCAGGCGGCCCTGCCTGGGAAGATAGCTGCTCGGCAGGCCGAGGTCGCTGCCGACAACGCTGCTGCTGCTGCGGCCGCGGTCGGCACCGATGATGCATCGCTCGACGCGGCATTGGCGGATATGGCCAACAAGCCCGTCGACGCTGCGGTCACGTCCTGGGCTCAAGACGTCCTTGCCGGCAAGATCGACCAGACGGCTGCCGCGATGCAGACGGAAACGACGCCGTAACGAACCGCCGCCGAAACGGTAGTGGTCAGTCAAAGGCAATGCCGCCGGGTTTCACTCGGCGGCATTGCCTTTCCCGCTCATGGTCGGGCTGGCTATCCAGGGATAGCCAGCCCGACCATGAGCGGGAAAGGCAATGCCGC
>NZ_RZQA01001037.1:0-1923 GCF_004022915.1 Mesorhizobium sp. M7A.F.Ca.US.006.04.2.1 | reverse complement strand
TCTCGGCACTGATCCTGCTCCTGTTCCTGGTCGTCGGCGAGCAAAGCCACGCGGCCGGAATCGTGGCGACAGGACAATCGTTGGGGATCGGGCCATGAGTCAGACTTTCGCCAACGGCAGCCGCAGTGGCGGCCTCTTCATCCCGCGTTCGCGCGCCTTGGTATGGCTTAACCTCGCCGTGACATTCGTGGTGGCGGCGATCAGCTTCGGCCTGGGGTTTTGGCAGGGGCTCAGCGCCCAGATCGTCATCCTCTACACCATCGTTCTGGCCGCCGTGCTGTTCTGGCTGATCAACTACGTCGCCGTCATCTTCGAGTCTCGGTCTTCGTCTCTTGAAACCGAGTCTGCAGCCCCGGCTGACGCCGGTGGCGTCTGGGTCGGCAACCGGGTCCTGATCATCACCATGGCGGTAATGTTGATCGTGTATCTGCTGATCACGGCCACGGTCCCGTCCTTCAGATCCCTTGGCAACCTGATTGCCTTCCTGCTGCTGGAAGCGATCCTGGTCTTTGCGTTCAAGGTCGGTAACCGCTTCGCCCATGGCCGCAGCGCCTTTATTGGATTGATTGTGTTGCTGGCGCTAATCGTGATCAGCTCCTTTACGATCAACGGGTTCCTCTCTGCCGCCAACATCAAAGCAATTCTGCTGTTTGCAGCGTTCCTGGGCATTGCCTGCGTCGGGCAAACGCTGGTGGCGTTGCTCGGCGGCTTGGACCTCTCTATCCCGTTTGTTATCGGCGCGTCCAACATAGGGCTTTTGTTCCTGATCGGCCTTGGCGTACCGCCCTGGCTCGCGCTGGTGTTCGTGCTGATCATCGGCGGTGCCCTGGGTTTCTTGAATGGCGTTCTGTCCTACCGGCTGCAAGGTCAGGCGTTGATCCTCACCCTCGGAATGGGATTTGCGATCGCTGGGCTTGTCCAGATTCTGACCAGCATTGGATCGTCCTTTGGCGGCAACGTCTTTGGGACCGTTCCGAAATGGCTGCAAAATCTCGCCGCGATGAATGGTCGTACCTTCGGTCTGGCTGTCCCGCCAACGATCCTGTTGTGGGTTGTCATTGCCGTCATAGTCATCGTTGGCCTGCGTTATTCCGCCTTCGGCCGCTACATCTACGCCCTGGGCGGCAATCGCCGCTCGGCCAAGCTGATCGGTGTCTCCGAGTTCAAATACTGGACACTCGCCTACACCATCAGCGGCTTCTCAGCCGCCTTGACAGGATGCCTGTTGCTGGGCTGGAGCGGAGGGGGGTTCATAGGGGTTGGCGACCAGTATCTCTTCACAACCCTGGCCGCAGTCGTGATCGGCGGGACGTCGCTCATGGGCGGCTATGGCGGCTATGGCTACACCGTCATCGGGGTTCTCGTCCTGCAAGTCCTGAGCGCCTTCCTGATTGGCATCGGGCTCAAATACGAATGGCAACAATTCATTTTCGGTCTTCTGATCCTGCCGATGGTCGCACTCTACGGCCGCGCCCCTCACATCAGAGCCCAGGTCTAGGGAAAGCCCATGTTCGGAACACTCTTTCAATCCAGCGCGGTGGTCAGCACCGCGCTCAGTGTTGCAACCCTTGCCATGTTTGCCACGGCTGCTCTGGCAATGCTGGGCCTGACATGGACGTCCGAGCGCTGGCGGGTTCCGCTGGCGCTGTCGGCTGTTGCGCTCCTGGCGTCGGGCCTTGAATACTATGCCGCCTCCAACATCTGGCTGGCGGGCCAGCAGCTCAGCGCCGCCTCACGCTACGTCGCGTGGTTCGTGGTCCAGCCGATGGAGGTCGCATCGGTGTTCTTCCTTGCGAGCATCGCAGGAAAGGTGCCCGTGGGCGTGTTCTGGCGGACCCTGGCCGCGGCAATCCTGATGGTGCTGGCCCGCTATCTCGGTGACGCACGGATCTTCAATCCGACCCTTGGCGTGCTGCTGTCGAT
>NZ_RZQA01001036.1:0-1925 GCF_004022915.1 Mesorhizobium sp. M7A.F.Ca.US.006.04.2.1 | reverse complement strand
ACCTCATAGGCCTCTTCGATCGTGTAGGGCGCGATGGTCGAGAAATCCTGTTCGATATCCCAGGGACAGCCGGTCTTCGGCGCCCGCAGCGCCGCCATGATCTCGATCAGGCGCGAAATGTCTTTCGATGGCGTCATAGGGCTGATGCTATCCCGCGACCGGCCGCTCTGCCAACGCTGTCAGTTGGCAAGGGGAGATTGTCCACAGGGGGCAGCTCTGCGAAGGTCAGCTGACCAGAGCCTGGACTTCTCGCCGCCGGGCTGTAGTGAAACTTATCCTTCGTTATCAACTCCTTCGTTATCAACGCGCTGCAGGATCGCGCGGTAACGGCTGCACACTGCGGGATCGGCATAGAAGTCCACTTCCGTATCAATGATCTCGTCAAGGCTTAGTCCAAGGTAATGCGCCTTGACTTTTGCCAGGACGTCTTGCGCTTGCTTGATTTCGCCGAGTTCGGAATGGCAGACGACAAGACGAACGAGCGACCACGGAGGTACAGTCGCCATTTTCGCGTAGCAGGCAGTTGCCTCGCGATACCGCCCAGCCGTCGTCAGTATGACGCCACGGAAGTCATCATACCATCCCACAGCGTACGGGTCGCGGCGCTGGGCTTCGTTTATTTCGCTAAGCCCTTCCTCGGGCCTGTCCGTGTGATTGAGGAAAATAGCGCGGATACTAAGAATGAACGGATCGTTCGGATTGAGCGCAACCGCCCGGTCGAGGCTGATTTCAGCTTGCCTGAATTGGCGCAAATACAAGTGAGCGAAGCCGGTGGCGAGATGCCCATAGGCCTCGTCGGGGTCAAGGCCCAATGCGGTTCTTGCGATCTCCAGTCCGGAATGCAAATGACCGGGATTGTTGTAGTCCCAATAGTACTTGAAGGACTCCACAAAGCTGAGCATGGCGTGGGCGGCAGCAAACCGGGGATCGAGGCTCACCGCCCGGCGCAGAAAGGGTTCTGCTTCGAGCACCGTATCATAGACGGCTGCAAGTTGTAGCGCCCGCAAGTAAAACTCATAAGCCGACATATTGTTGGTCGGCCGGGACCTGGCGCGCGATGCAATCGCTGTTCTGGTCTGTCGTGCCAGACGCGCCGCAATCATCTGGGTGATTTCGTCCTGGATGGCGAAAATGTCGTCGAGTTCGCGGTCGTAGTGTTCGCCCCAGATATGGGCCATCAAGACGGCGTCTGTCAGCTGCACGGTGATGCGAACCCGGTTGCCAATCTTTCGGACGCTACCGTCGACGACATACTGCACGCCAAGTTTCTTTGCCACCTCGGCCACGTCATTGGCCTTGCCTCGGAACTGGAAGGAGGAATTCCGCGCAATGACTAGGAACTCCCTGAACTTGCCGAGCCCGGCGATGATGTCTTCTGTAATCCCGTCGCTGAAATAGTCCTGCTCCGGGTCCCCGCTCATGTTGTGGAAGGGTAGAACGGCAATTGATGGCCTGGTCGGCGCCGCAGCTTCTGCTGTAGCCCCGAAGGGCCTAGGGCCAGCATATTTATAGCCACGGCCATGCACGGTTACGATCATTTCGGCGGGCAGCAGTTTTCGTAGCGCCGAAATGTGGACCTGCAGCGTGTTCTCCTCCACCACCAGGCCGGGCCAGACCGCATCGAAAAGTTCGGTCTTGCTGACCACCTCATCCGGCCTGTCGAGCAACATGGCGAGGATGTCGAAGGAACGGGCCGAAAGCTCCACCGGACCTTTCGGCCCCAGCAACTGCCGTTCGGCGCGTTTCAAACGATAGTTCCCAAACTCCAAGTCCATCGGCAAAGAACCCGTCCTCGCGGGCAAGATAATCCAAGATGACCCTGAAGGCGAACTTCAGGGCCGTTCAGGACTCTTCAGGTCCGGGCCAAGGATTTGAACGGGAACCGGTGTCACTCTCCCCGTCACAGGAGGACACCATGACTGACA
>NZ_RZQA01001035.1:0-1926 GCF_004022915.1 Mesorhizobium sp. M7A.F.Ca.US.006.04.2.1 | reverse complement strand
GCCTGGAACGGCGTCAGATCGATCGCCGGCGGCAGACCGGCGGCAAGCTGCGACACGATCTTACCGGTGACGGCGCCGCCGATCAGGCCCTGATGGCCGTGGCCAAAGGCGTAGATGACATTTTTGGCCCGCGACGCCCGGTCGATGACCGGGATGCTGTCGGGCGTGCCGGGACGATGCCCCATCCAGCGCGTGACCTCGCCGACCTCCAGTTTCCTGAACATCGACCGCGCCTGTTTGAGGAGAACGTCCGCCCGGTGCATGTTCGCAGGCGCCTTCAGGCCGGCGAACTCGACATTGCCGGCGATGCGCAGCCCGTCCTCCATCGGCGAAGCGACGAACTTGCGGTCGGCCGAGATGGTCTGGATACGCAAGCCGGTATCGGCACCCTTGACCATGATGTGATAGCCGCGCTCGCTCTCGAGCGGAATGCGGTCGCCAAGCTTGCGGGCAAGATCGCCCGACCAGGCGCCGGCGCAAAGCACCACGGTCTCGACCGGCATGCGCCCGCCGCCTTCAAGCCGCAGCGCCGATGGGCCGTTGGCCGCCATGTCGAAGCCGAGCACCTTCGCGCGCACAAAACGAGCGCCCTGACGCGCCGCATGCTCGGCGAGCCTGGCGACAAGCCGGCCGGGATTTGGACACTGCCCCTGTTCGGGCAGATAGACGGCGCTCTTGAAGATCGGCGCCAGCGCCGGTTCGAGTTGCCGGATTTCGTCGGCATCGAGGATGTCCACCTTGACGCCGTGGTCGCGGCGAAGCCCCAGACCATAAGCGCCCTTGGACGGCCCGTCGGCCGTTTCGTGGACGAACAGCTGGCCGCGCTTCTGCAAAAGGTCCTCGCAGCCGGCAGCCTTGATCAGCGGCTCGTAGCATTCGAATGTGTAGCGGTGCAGCGAGCGCATCGCCGCCGATATCTCCTCGACGCGCGGTTTGCGGCTGGCGGCCAGGAAGCGCAGCAGCCAGGGAAGCGCGTGCGGCAGATAGGCCAGCCGCACGATCAACGGCCCTTCCGGGTCCATCAGCCATTTCGGCACATTGCGCAGCACGCCCGGCATCGAATTCGGGATGCACGATCCCGGGCAGATGCCACCGGCATTGCCGAAGGAGCATTGCTCCTCAGATCCCGGCAAGGCCGGATCGACCACCTCGACGGCAAAACCCTGCTCGAGCAGATAGTTCGCGGTGCAGACGCCAATGATGCCGGCCCCGATGACCGTCACCTTGCTGCGCAGCGTGCCTGTCGATGTCATGGCGATCGATCCGGATTTTGCCGATCAGGGCGCGATCGCGCTCGGCGTGCCGGCGCGGAAGGCCGGCAGCGAACGCGCCACCATCTGCTGCAGCATGCGGAAGTCAGAGAGGTAGGCCATGAAGCGATAGCCCATCTTGCGCATGTCGACGCCATAGGTGACCGAACCGCAATGGATGCCGGGAATGACGCCGGCTTCCTTGCACTTGGCGGCGATGTATTCGATCGCCTCGTAGACGGCGGGATAGCGCGGATCGAAGCCTGGCGCCTCGCGCATAGTCACCGCAAGGTCCGACGGGCCGACGAAGATGGCGTCGAGGTGCGGCGTCTTCAGTATGTCTTCCAGATTCTTCACCGCCTGCTCGCTCTCGATCATCGCCATGGTGATGATGGTGTCGTTGGCATGCTGGAAATAGTCCGCGCCGGCGTAGAGCGAAGCGCGCAGCGGACCAACGCTGCGGCCGCCCTTGGGGAAATAGCGGCAGGCCTTGACGAAGGCGTCCGCTTCCTCGGCGGTGTTGACCATCGGGCAGATCACGCCATAGGCGCCGGCGTCGAGCACCTTGCCGATGATCGCCGGATCGTTCCACGGCACGCGCACCATCGGCGTCGTATCGGTCGTCGAAATCGCCTGCAGCATCGGCACCGCATCGACATAGTCGGTCGCGCCATGC
>NZ_RZQA01001034.1:0-1933 GCF_004022915.1 Mesorhizobium sp. M7A.F.Ca.US.006.04.2.1 | reverse complement strand
GTGTCCATCCAGGGTGCAGGCAAGGCCGCGCCGGTCGGCGACCAGATGGAAGCGGAGGTCGATGAAGCTGGAGTCAGCAAACTGCCGGCAGCCTAAAGTGGCTTGCCGGCGCGTACCATGGCACGCGCGATCGCGAGCTCGGCTTCCGTCCTGGCATTCTCTTTCTGGGTCATGTTGTCGGCGGCAATGAGCCGCTTCAGCGCCCGCAATGTCTCACCCCGGGTCCAGCCCCACTTCCAACATGCAATCGATGATTGCCTGAAAGCCGGGCTCCATGGCCTCCTGGCAGTCTAGCGCGCGGTCTGCGTAGTCATGGTCATCCAGGTACCTGGGCGGATCGATCATTCTTCACTCCATGTCCGGCACTTCGCCGTTGGTGAACAGTACTGTCGGTGGCCCATAGTCGCCAAGCGCCGGGTCGGCGTCGCGACTCCATGCTATGACACCAGCGTGGTTTGAAGCCAGCGCCTTTGCCCTGCGGATCGCGCGGTCCTCGCTTTGCTGGTCGGTCGGACCGCATGCAGTGAACAGGTCGCCATCCTCGCCTCGGTCGAACGCCACGACCACGATCAGCTTCGGCTTTTTCTGATCTGGCACATCGTCGGACACTCAGTGCGTCCTGCCGGAGCGGAGGTGCATCTCGATCTTATTGATTGCCTTGATGAGGACACCGACTGCCTGCAGATTGACGGCGAAGTCGAAGTTACCTCGCGCCGTTTCGAATATCAGAACGCCGACCTTGGTCTCGTCGTCGCTCATCATGCCCATTCCAATGCCGGTCGGCATATACGGTGGCTTTTCTGACATGGTCTCTCTCCTCGGATGCGGGCGGCCTCGTCGGCCGTTCGGCCATCTGGCCGTGCGACCTGGAATGGCCAAGCATGATCGGTAGGCGATCGCGGCCGTGTTTTGTCGTTCACCACTATTCGAAATGCATCGACTGCCCGCGCATCATTACCAGGGTCAGTGCGATTGCCGGATTTGCAGGTGGCTTCTTCATAAGCAAGGAGCCGTCGAAATCGCGCCACGCCGCCATGCGCAATTCGTCACCGTCATCGGCGGCTGCAGGGTCGAAAACGTGGGCATCGTAGGGATTCCGATCAATTTCAATCGTCCAGTCCTTGAGCGCCTTGCGGGCCATTTCTTCCACCTGGGCAAGGTCGCTGGTGAAGAAGGGATGCGGTCCCCATCTTCCGAAAGCGGCTCGATCCGATCCAGCGTTGGCCGCTCGGGCACCCAACCAAGAACGAAGGCAATATCGAAATCGATCTGGCGGTCCGGGCCAGCTGTGACCTCCAGTCGTTTGACGACGTCAGGATAGAGCTGTTTGCGCGCCGGCCACGTGTCCGGAAGCGCCTCGGCTTCCAATCTCGTTCGGGGAATGTTGATCAGTTCCATGATCTGATGGCGCGGAATTGTGTCCTCCGGCCAGCCCGCACAACATGCTTTCGTCGCGGCCTCGTCGGCTTCCATCCAGACTGTAGCGGCTCGGTCCTCGTCCTCGGTTGGCTGGTCGTCTTCCGGAAAGCCTTTGATATCCCACCCTTCCAACGCGAACAAACCTTCTGCACCTTGCAAGGCCGTTATGCCGGCTTGCGCGAAGACTGCTTCGGCTGCCGCGACACCGTGTGCCAGTTCTTCGGGCGTTGCACCTTCAATGTTCAAGCGAAGTTCCATGTTCGCCTCCTGTGCCAATCATGTCGACAGTGAACAAAATAAGAACATTGGAGTCAATAGGCTGTTGCCGACAGGAGAATAAGGTCGGTTTTTTCAACGCGATAACTCACTGGACAATGATCGGCGCATCATCCCGTTTCCAAGGCAACTGCTTCCATCGCCGATCAAGATGCGGACCGCCGCGGACGGGGACAGTCGGTCCCGCGTCCCGTCCTGCGGCCGGCGCTATGCTGACGCTCCTACGGCTGTCCTGTTA
>NZ_RZQA01001033.1:0-1943 GCF_004022915.1 Mesorhizobium sp. M7A.F.Ca.US.006.04.2.1 | reverse complement strand
GCCAGAAAGGTCTTCAGTTCCTTGGCGTCGATGTCGGCCGGTTTGACGTGGTCCGAGATCGCCTGCTTGGCGAAGGCCTGGAATTCTTCGTCGCTCATCTTCAAGCGCGAGGTGCCGATGATGCGTGTCGGCTCCGAAAACTGATGGTCGCGCTGGCGATAATAGAGCGACGGCAGAAGCTTGCGCTCCGACAGATCGCCGGTGCCGCCGAAAATGATGAAGTCGAAAGGATCGACGGGGATGATCTGGCTGGTCATGGTCTGTCCGCTCTGACGCCGGTCGCTGTGACGCGGCTGATATAATCTAATCGATTTAAATTTTCCAGTGCCATGGTGTCACATCTGGGTGTATGCGCCTGCCCCTTGACAGTCCGATGACCCAGAGGCTTGTCGACAGGCGCGGCACCGGAAGCCTTCGCAGTTGCAGCATAGAGCGGGATCGACGCGAAAGCCAAAGGAGAAATCGGCGATGGCCGCACATCTTTCGAGCAATCCGGCCAGAAGCCACGGGTTCGCGCGGATGTGCGCTATCGGCGCGCCGGTTGATCGTCATCAATCATGAGCGGGAAAAACATGCGTCTGGAAAACAAGGTTGCCGTCATCACCGGTGCTGCGTCCGGTTTTGGCGAGGGCATCGCCAGGCGCTTTGCGCAGGAGGGTGCCAGGGTCGTTGTCGCCGATCTCAACGCCAAGGACGCGGAGCGCGTCGCCGGCGAGATCGGCGAAGCGGCGATCTGGACCCAGACCGATGTCTCGCTGCGCTCCGAATTCGACGAGATGATCTATGCCGCCAAAAGCGCATTCGGCCGCATCGACATCATGGTCAACAATGCCGGCTACACCCATCGCAACGGCGACATGCTCAATGTCGACGAGGAGACCTTCGACCTGATAACCGCCGTCAACATGAAGGCGATCTATCACGCGGCACTCGCCGTGGTGCCGATCATGGAGCGGCAGGGCGGCGGCGTCATCCTGACCACGGCCTCCACCGCGGGTCTGCGGCCGCGCCCCGGCCTCACCTGGTACAATGCGTCGAAAGGCTGGGCGATCACCGCCACCAAATCGATGGCGGTGGAACTGGCGCCGAAGAACATCCGCGTCAACTGCCTCTGCCCGGTTGCCGGCGAGACCGGCATGCTGGAGAAATTCATGGGCGCCGACACACCCGAAATCCGCGAGAAGTTCCGCGCATCGATCCCGCTCGGCCGGCTCTCGACGCCGCTCGACATCGCCAACGCCGCACTCTGGCTGGCCTCGGACGAAGCCGCCTTCATCACCGGCGTGGCGCTGGAGGTCGACGGCGGCCGCTGCATCTGAACGCCTGGGTAGCAGGCCAGGATCTCATCCGCTGCAATACCAGGACAAGCGCAATCTCACGGCAATCGAGGATCAACCCCGCCAACAATGAGACCTACACCTATACGGCCAACGGCTTCATCGAGAATGCCGATGGGCCGTGGGGCAGCCTCACCTATACGATCGACGGTGTCGGCAACATCACCCAGCGCACCGTAACCATTGGTGGCGTCACCTCTATCGATACCTACAGCCTTCAGGGCGGCTCCAGCCGGCTGACCGGCATCCTCACCGGCGGCGCACCGAGCCGCGGCTTCCAGTCGGACCTTGCCGGCAACGTCACGCAGGACGCGACCGTCTCGCCGGAGCTCACCAAGACCTACAGCTACAATGCCGCCGGCCAGCTTTCGGCGGCCACCGTGAACAGTACGGCGGCAGGCAGCTACATCTACGATTATCTGTCGCGGCTGGTGTCTCGCACCATCGCGGCCTCGTCCACCTTGCATATGGTGCACGACCTCGACGGCAATGTGATCGCCGAATACGATGCGTCCGGCGCGCTGATCACCGAATACGTCTGGGTCGAAGGCAGGCCGCTGGCGATGGTCGCCGACGCCGGCACGACGCCGGTACTCTATTACGTGC
>NZ_RZQA01001032.1:0-1945 GCF_004022915.1 Mesorhizobium sp. M7A.F.Ca.US.006.04.2.1 | reverse complement strand
CCATGTCCTCGAACACCGCCTCGACGATCAGGTCGCAGTCGGCGAGATCGGCATAGTCGGTGGAGCCCTTGAACTGGGCGAGCCGTTGCCGCTTGGCGTCTTCGCTGAGCGAACCGCGCGTGACGGACACCGAGTAGTTCCTGTCGATGGTCGCCAAGCCGCGTTGCAGGGCCTCGTGGCTGGTTTCCAGCAAAATCACGGAATAGCCGCCATTGGCGAAGGCCATGGCAATGCCGCCCCCCATCGTACCGGCGCCGATGACGCCGACGCGGGCGATCCTGCGCTTGACGATGTCCTTGCTCGGAAGCTTTGCCGCCTCACGTTCGGCGAAGAACAGATGCCGCTGCGCCCGCGACTGGTCGCTGGCGACCAGTTTGACGAACAGCGCACGCTCTGCCGCCAGCGCCGCATCGAACGGCAGCGTGACGGCATTGCGCACCGACTGCGCGCAAGCGATCGGTGCCTCGAGCCCGCGCGCTTTCCTGGCAAGATCCGCAGCCTCGACGTCGAACGCCGCGAGGTCGGCCTGCTTGAGTCCTTAATTGCGATCGCGCACCGGCGTGAAGGGACCACCCTTGCGGGCGATTTCCCCAGCGAAGTTCACGGCATGCGTGGTCAGATCGCCTTCGAAGACGGCATCGACGAGACCGGCGGCGTGCGCCTCGGTCGCGCCGATCGGCGCACCTGAGACGATCATCTTCAACGCCTTCACCGCGCCGACAAGGCGCGGCAGCCGTACCGTGCCACCGCCACCCGGCAGCAGGCCGAGTTTGACTTCCGGCAGGCCGAGCTTGGCGCCGGCATCGGCAACACGGAAATGGCAGCCCAGCGCCAGCTCCAGCCCGCCGCCGAGCGCGGTGCCGTGGATGGCTGCGACCGTCGGCTTGGCGATGGTTTCCAGCGTCGCCACGATGGCGCGCAGTTCGGGCTGCTGCATCGGCTTGCCGAACTCGGTGATGTCGGCACCGGCGACAAAGGTCCGGCCGGCGCATGTAATGACGATGGCGGCAACCGACGCATCGTCGCGCAATTCGACCAGCGCCTGCATCAGCGGTTCGCGGACATGGAAGCTCAGCGCGTTGACCGGCGGATTGTCGATGGTGACGACGGCGACGTCGCCGTCGCGGCTGACCTTCACAAAATCGGACACGCAAACCTCCCAGCATTATTCAGCGGCCGTGGCCACGCGAACGGGATTTACAGCGCCATAACGTCGAAGGGAACCGGATGTCGGCCTGGCACAATGATTACTGGCCTTGAAGGTGTCTGGGACGACGAAGGCGGAGGCTACCGCAGCGCCTTCTGCCCGCCCGCCGCCGTGATCACCCCGACAATGATCAGCCCCGTCAGCAGCAACCGCACCCCCGCGCTCACCCCAAACGTGTTGAGCATGGTCAAAAGCAGCACCAGGAACAAAGCCGCGCCCCAGACGCCGGGGACATTGGCCTTGCCGCCGGCGACCGACGTGCCGCCGATGACGACGACGGCGATCGAGGCCAGCAGGTATTCGTTGCCGATGTCGACATTGGCGCCGCGGAAATAGCCGGCGAGCAGCGCGCCGTCGATGCCGCCGAGCGCGCCCGACAGCGTGTAGGTGAGGAAGCGGATGCGGCCGACATTGACACCGGCCAGCCACGCCGCGCGAATGTTCTGGCCGATCGCCAGCACCGAGCGGCCATAGATCATACGCTGCAGCGCGATGGCCGCGCCGACGGTGAACAATACCGTGAGGATCGCCAGCACCGGAATGCCCAGCACCTGCCAGTTGGCAAAATCGGCGAAGCCCGGCGGCGGCTTGATCTGCAGCCCGCGGCCATAGCTGATGTCGATCGACTGGATGATGAAGCTGGCCGATAGCGTGGCGATGATCGGCGGGATGCGCAGCGCCCAGATCAGCAGGTAGTTGGCGGCGCCGATCGCCGCCCCGCAGGCAAGTGCCGCCAAA
>NZ_RZQA01001031.1:0-1949 GCF_004022915.1 Mesorhizobium sp. M7A.F.Ca.US.006.04.2.1 | reverse complement strand
CGGCTTGCTCAGGCTCATGTACCAGGCGGCGCCGAACAGCCACGCCACGATCGCGGCAGCGACCACCGCCAGCCAGTTCACTGCTGAAAAATCCATGAGCTCCCCCCCTCTGATCTGGATGTTATGGAACGCCTGTTCGGCGATCGCGTCAAGCGAACCGCCAGACGGTCGTGCGCTTGACCAGCGCATCCTCCAGCGCCCGCGTGACGGCCACTTCATAGACCGCAAGCGGCTCCAGCCCTGTCTTCGGCAGATACGACCGGCCGGGATCGCCGACAAGGATTTCGGCGCCGCGCGCCTTCAGCGTTGCGAACCATGGCACCAGCCGGTCAGCGAAAGATTTGTCATAGAAAACATCACCGGCCAGGACCACGTCCCAACCTGCATCGGTGCCGATGCAATCCGTGCCGAGGAATTTGGTCCCGATACCGTTGATCTCGCTGTTGAGCCGGATCGCGGTGGCGCAGAACGGATCGATGTCGGAGGCGATCACCTTGGCGGCACCGGCCTTGGCAGCGGCGATGGCGACAAGGCCGGAGCCGGAAGCAAAGTCGAGCACGTGCTTGCCACGCACCGTGCCGGAATTGTCCAGGACATAGCGGGCAAGGCCCTGGCCGCCGGCCCAGGCGAAAGCCCAGAAGGGCGGCGGCAGGCCGATTTCGACCAGCTCTTCCTCGGTCCGCTGCCACAGGTCATGCGCTTCGTCGGCAAGATGAAGCAGGATCTCCGGCACGTGCGGCGGCGCCATCAGCGCCGTGTTGTCGAGAATGAACTGTTTGGCACTGTTGGGCGTGAGCGCCGTCACGGAGCCGGCGTCAAGCCGCCCATGCGGCAGACTTCCTTCCATTCGGCCGGCGTCACCGGCTGCACGGAAAGCCGTCCGAGCCGCACCAGCGCCATGTCGGCAAGCCTGGGATTGGCCTTCACCTGTTCCAGCGTCGGCGGGTTCGGTACGTCCCTTACGGCGCGGATGTCGACGCATTCCCAGCGCGGATCGTCGGACGTGGTGTCGGGATGGGCAAGCGCGCAGACTTCAGCGATGCCGACGATGTTCAGCCCCTCGTTGGAGTGGTAGAAGAAGCCGAGATCGCCGATCTGCATCGCCTTCATGTTGTTGCGCGCCGCGTAGTTGCGCACGCCGTCCCATTGCGTGCCGGCCTTGCCCTTGGCCTTCAGCATCTCGAAGGAGAACTTGAATGGCTCGGATTTGAACAGCCAGTAGTTCATGTCTTTCTCCTCCTTGGAGTCGCGCTGGCGACCGGGATTTAACTAGCCGCCGGCTTGTTGAACGTCCAGTTCCACGGGCGGATTTCGACGCTTTCGAACAGCCCGGCCTTGGCGTAGGGGTCGGCGGCCGACAGAGCCTGGGCGCCAGCCAGGTCGGGCGCTTCGACGACCACGAGGCTGCCATTGGACTTGCCTTCAGTGTCAAGGAACGGACCGGCGAATGCCAGCTTCTTGTCGCCGTTCAACCCCTCGAGAAAGGCAACATGCTCGGGCCGCGTGTCGAGGCGCACCTGCAGGCTTCCGGGCTTGTCCTTGCAAATCACAGCAAACAGCATTTTTTCTCCTGATCGTTCAAAGTCGTGGGGATCAATCGTTGGTTTCGGTCTTCAGCGGCCGGGTCATCAACGCCGTCACGGCCTGCCGGACGGTGATGGTGCCATCCAGTATGGCGGCGACGGCGGCAATGATCGGCGCGTCGATGTTGCGCTCGGTCGCAATGCGGGCTGCGATCGCCGCCGTCGGCACGCCTTCTGCCAGCGGCAATCCGGCAAGTGGCTTGCCTTGCCCGAGCGCCAACCCATAGGCGAAATTGCGCGACTGGGTGGACGAGCAGGTCAGCAGCAGGTCGCCAAGGCCGGAAAGCCCCATCAGCGTTTCGGGCCTGGCGCCGAAGGCAGCGCCGATGCGGCGCAATTCGACAAAGCCGCGCGTCACCATGGCGG
>NZ_RZQA01001030.1:0-1957 GCF_004022915.1 Mesorhizobium sp. M7A.F.Ca.US.006.04.2.1 | reverse complement strand
CTGCTGGCCCAGGCAGAACACGACGCTTCGGCGCAGTCGATCCTGGTCACCGACGATCCGGCTTTCGGCATCGCGGTCGAACAGGCGGTCGAGCGCCAGTTGCAGAGCCTGCCACGCGCTGAAACGGCAGCGGCGAGCTGGCGCGATTTTGGTGCCGTGATCCAGGTGTCGACCATCGACGCCGCGCTGCCGCTGGTCGATCGCATCGCCGCCGAACATGTCGAACTGGCCATCGACGACGCCGAGGGCTTCCTGTCGCGGATGCGCAATGCCGGTGCGGTCTTTCTCGGCCGCCACACGCCGGAAGCCATCGGCGACTATGTCGGCGGCTCCAACCATGTGCTGCCGACGGCGCGCTCGGCGCGTTTCTCGTCCGGCCTGTCCGTGCTCGATTTCGTCAAGCGCACGTCGATCCTCAAGCTTGGACCGGAGCAGTTGCGTATCTTGGCGCCGGCGGCGATTGCGCTGGCAAAGGCGGAGGGTCTTGACGCGCATGGACGCTCCGTCGCCATACGGTTGAACATGTAGGCGGCGATGTCTGGCCCCGATCAAACCCGCGCCAGGCTGATCGATGTCGAACTCGATGAATCGATCGGCCGGTCAACGCCGGATGTCGAGCATGAACGCGCGGTGGCGATCTTCGACCTGATCGAGGAGAACAGTTTCCAGCCCGTCAATGACAGCGGCGACGGCCCTTACCGGCTGAAACTGTCGCTGGCCGAGCAGCGCCTGGTGTTTGCCGTTGCGCGCGAGGATGGCACCGCCGTCGTCACCCATATCCTGTCGCTGACGCCGCTCCGGCGCATCGTCAAGGATTACTACATGATCTGCGAAAGCTACTACGACGCCATCCGTTCCTCGACGCCGAGCCATATCGAGGCGATCGACATGGGCCGCCGCGGCCTGCACAATGAAGGTTCGCAGACGTTGATGGACCGGCTGTCCGGCAAGATCGACATCGAC
The DNA here is from genome assembly GCF_004022915.1 of Mesorhizobium sp. M7A.F.Ca.US.006.04.2.1. Classification (NCBI taxonomy): domain Bacteria; kingdom Pseudomonadati; phylum Pseudomonadota; class Alphaproteobacteria; order Hyphomicrobiales; family Phyllobacteriaceae; genus Mesorhizobium; species Mesorhizobium sp. M7A.F.Ca.US.006.04.2.1. The sequence goes on along the minus strand of NZ_RZQA01001030.1, from coordinate 994 downwards.
TTCGACACGGCGCGCCGGCTGTTCACGCTGGTCTGCGTGCTGCACTGGCGGGGCTAGCCCTGTCGCCCGGCGCCCTGCCCCGTTCGATCCTGTTCCTGTGCGGCATGAATGCCGTGCGCTCGCCAATGGCGGAGCAGCTGGCGCGCCGGATGCTGCCCGCCACCGTCTTTGTCGCTTCGGCCGGCGTTCGCGCCGGCGAGCGCGATCCGTTCGTCGATGCGGTGCTGGCCGAAGAAGATCTCACGCTGGGCGAGCGCCACCCAAGGACGATGGACGATCTCGAGGACGACTATTTCGACCTGATCGTCACGCTGGCACCCGAAGCGCACCACGCCGCACTCGAACTCACCCGCTCGCTCGCCGTCGAGGTCGAATATTGGCCGACGCCGGACCCGACCGACGCCGGTGGCACGCGCGAACAGATCATGGCAGCGTACCGGGACGTCCGCGAGCGGCTGAAGGTGCGCATAGGCCGACGTTTCTTGCTTCCAGAGGCAAAAAACGCGACGGATTAAGCGTGTTCACAAGCGGACGATTATCATATAGGTTCCGCCGAAATTCCGGCCAGGGTGCTGGAACTACCATCCAAGCAAAGGTATCGAATGCCGAAGGAAGAAGTCCTCGAGTTTCCGGGTGTCGTGACGGAATTGTTGCCGAACGCGATGTTCCGGGTAAAGCTCGAAAACGAACACGAAATCATCGCCCATACGGCCGGCCGCATGCGCAAGAACCGCATCCGCGTGCTGACCGGCGACAAGGTTCTGGTCGAGATGACGCCATACGACCTGACCAAGGGCCGCATCACCTATCGTTTCAAGTAAGCAAAGCCCGACTGGTCCGCGATGAGCATTTTGCAGAAGCTGGTGCTTGCCTCGGGTTCGCCGCGCCGAATCGAGCTCTTGCAGCAGGCCGGGATCGAGCCGGACCGCGTGCTGCCGGCCGATATCGACGAAACGCCGCTGCGTGCCGAGCATCCACGCTCGCTGGCCAAGCG
>NZ_RZQA01000102.1:0-11005 GCF_004022915.1 Mesorhizobium sp. M7A.F.Ca.US.006.04.2.1 | reverse complement strand
GCTGGTGCCGGCGACGGGAAATATCTCCTCGTCAGCCAGCGGCAACGAATGATAGTCCGGCCAGTCCCGCGGCGCGCCGCCGCGCACGCCGAGCGGGATGCCTTCCGCGATGATGTCGAGGTCGCGGTCGGCGGTCTGGATACGCAGGTCGATGCCCGGCAGCTCGTCACGGAACTGCTGCAGGCGCGGCATCATCCAGAACGAACCGAACGCGGTCGAGGCGGCCAGCGTGACATGACCGCCGGTCGCCTGCAGGCGCAGATCCTCCGCCGATTTGCGGATGTGCGAAAGGCCGAGCGAGACGTCGGCATGGAAGCGCTCGCCGGCCTCGGTCAGGAGCACCTGGCGGTGGCGGCGCTGGAACAGCTTGGCGCCGAGCTGTTCTTCCAGTCCGCGCACGGCATAGGAGACGGCGGCCTGCGTCATGCCCAGCTCGCGCCCGGCGGCGGTGAAGCTCGACAGCCGCCCGGCCGCCTCGAAGACGATCAGGCTGCCGGCCGAAGGCAGAAGGTGGCGCAAGCTTCGCATAAGCTGAGCTTATACAAGAGATCAGGATTTTCCAGCGTCACATCACCATTTTGTCGCGCTAGGCTCCTTCATGAGTGGAATGGAGTTGCCATGAACGCACCGGCCCCCGAAGTGACCGAACATGCCAACCGCCGCAGTGGCGGCCGCCTGGGGCGCAAGGCCCTGCGCGGAGCTCCCGTAACGTCGTTCCCGACGCTGGTCCGCCAGATCCCCGTCTACCAGATGGTCCCGGATGAGGCGGTCGAGCTGATCCACGAGGAGTCGCTCTTGATCCTCGAAGAGGTGGGATGCGAGTTCCGCGACGACGAGGCTATCGCACTGTGGAAGGCGGCGGGCGCGGATGTCTCGGAAACCCGTGTGCGGATCGACCGGGCCCTGCTGATGGAACTGGTGTCGAAGGTCCCGTCGGAGTTCACGCTCAATGCGAGGAATCCGCAGCGCACGGTGCGGGTGGGCGGCAACAATACCATCTTCGTGCCGATGTATGGCGCGCCCTATGTTCGCGATCTCGATAACAACAGGCGTTACGGCACGCTCGCCGACCTCAACAATTTCCACAAACTCGCCTACATGGCGCCGGCGCTGCATTCATCGAGTTCGGTCATTTGCGAGCCGATGGAAATCGCGGTACCGAAGCGTCACCTCCACATCATCCATTCCGCGCTTAAGCATTCCGACAAGCCGTTCATGGGCATCGTCACGTCCAAGGAGCGGGCGGAAGACACGATGGCGATGGCAGGCATCGTGTTCGGAGAGGATTACGTCCGCGACAATCCGGTCCTGGTGTCGATCACCAACTGCAATTCGCCGCTGGTGTGGGACGCCACCATGCTGGACGCGATGAAGGTCTATGCGCGAAGCAACCAGCCGCTGATCCTCGCACCCTTTGCACTGTGCGGCGCCTCGACTTCGGCGTCCGCCGTGGGCGCTGTGGCACAGGTCAATGCGGAAGCGCTGGCGGGCGTCGCCTTCACGCAACTGCTGCGCCCAGGCTCGCCGCAGATCTACGGACAGTTCATGGTCACGGTGGACATGAAGACCGGTGCTCCGATGGGCGGCACGCCCGAGGCGGCGCAGATGATGTATCTGATGGGAGCGCTGGCGCGGAAATACCGGCTGCCGTGGCGCACCTCCGGCTTCCATGTCGGGTCGAAGCTCAACGACGCCCAGGCTGGTTACGAGGCGAACATGCTGATGCATGCCGCCATCCTCGCCGGCGCCAACTACATCTGGCACTCCGCCGGATGGCTCGAGGCCGGCCTGACCTGCGGCTATTCGAAATTCGCCACCGACTGCGAACAGCTCGTCGGCTGGTACAAATATGCCGGCGGCCTGCCGTTCGACGATTTCAAGGAAGCCATGGCGGCAATCCGCGAGGTGGGACCGCAGGGCCATTTCCTCGGTACCCAGCACACGCTGGAACATTTCGAATCCGCCTTCTTCATGCCCTCGATCATGGACTTCAATTCGTTCGAACAGTGGAAGGCAGAAGGGGCGAAGGACCACGACACGCGCGGCCGCGAGAAGGCGCGCAACATGCTGGCGGATTACGAGGAGCCGAAGCTCGACGAAGGCATCGCCGATGGCCTGATGGATTTCATCGCGCGGCGCGAGGAGAGGCTGCCGGACAGCGTCAGTTGAGGCGAAGAACCAAGATCAAAGGGAACCAGACGGGAGGAAAAAATGGCATTCTTCAGAAGCAGTGGCGATCGCGTGCCGAGCGCTATCGAGGCAATGGCGGTCGAAGCACGCGCGGGTCGTGTCGACCGGCGCGAGTTCCTGGCGCTGGCAAGCGCCTTCGGCGCATCGACGGCTCTTGCCTATGGCATGATCGGCCTTGCCGTGCCGGATCGGGCCTTGGCCGAAGAGCCGAAGAAAGGCGGAACGCTGCGCGTCTCGATGTCGGTGAAGGGACAGAAGGATCCGCGCACTTACGACTGGGTGGAACTGGCGAACATTTCGCGCTGCTGGCTGGAGCCGCTTGTCCGCTATACCAGGCAATTCACCTTCGAGCCGGTCCTGCTCGAAAGCTGGGATATCAACGACGACGCCACCGAATACGTGCTGCATGTGCGCAAGGGCATCACGTGGAATAATGGCGATGCCTTCAACGCCGATGACGTCGCTCACAATCTGACCCGCTGGTGCGAGAAGAATGTCGCCGGCAATTCCATGGCCGCCCGGGTCGGCGCGCTGATCGACGCAAAGACCGGCAAGGCCAGGGATGGCGCGATCACCAAGGTCGACGACAATACGGTCAAGCTGAAGTTAAGCGAACCAGACATTTCGCTGATCCCGAATTTCACCGACTATCCGGCGCTCGTCGTCCATCGCAGCTTCGATGCCGACGGTGCCGATCCGATCAAGAAGCCGATCGGCACGGGACCGTTCGAACTGGTCTCCTACGATGTCGGCCAGAAGGCGGTCGTCAAGCGTCGTGAGAATGGCAAATGGTGGGGTGGTGAGGCGCCGCTCGACAGCGTCGAGTTCGTCGACTACGGCACCGATTTCAAGGCCACCGTGAACGCGTTCGAATCCGGTGAGATCGACCTCAATTTCGAGTCGCCCGCCGACTTCATCGACATTCTCGACAAGATGGATCTGGTGAAATCGGAGGTGGCGACGGCGACGACGCTGGTTGCCCGCACCAACATCACCCACAAGCCCTATGACGACAAGCGGGTGCGCAACGCCCTGCAAATGGCCGTCGACAACAATGCGGTCCTCGAACTCGGTTATGCCGGGCGAGGCACCCCTGGTGAAAACCACCACGTCGCCCCGATCCATCCGGAATACTATGCGCTGCCCAAGAAGACACGCGACGCCGCCGGCGCCAAGAAGCTGATGGCGGAAGCCGGACAGGCCGACTTCGAGCATGAGCTGATCACCATCGAGGACGATTGGCAGAAGAATACCGGCGACGCCATTGCCGGCCAGTTGCGCGATGCCGGGATCAAGGTGAAGCGCACGGTGCTGCCGGGTTCGACCTTCTGGAACGACTGGACGAAATATCCCTATTCGATGACGATCTGGTACATGCGCCCGCTTGGCGTGCAGGTGCTGGCGCTCGGCTATCGCACCGGCGAGGCCTGGAATGAATCGGCATATTCCAACCCCGATTTCGATGCCAAGCTCAAGCAGGCGCTTTCGCTCATCGACGTGGAGAAACGACGCGAGGTCATGAAGGATGTCGAGCAGATCCTGCAGGATTCGGGCGTCATTATTCAGCCCTTCTGGCAGAAGCTCTACAGCCACATGAGCAAGAAGGTGAAGAACTATGGTGTCCACCAGACATTCGAGATGGACCTTCAGAACGTCTGGCTGGACGGCTGAAACAAGGTGCTGCAGGACTTCATGAGCCGCAAAAAAGCCGATATGCAGGATACGTGGTGTTGATAGGCTCAAGCCGTCAAAAGCCGGAGATTCTGCATGCGACTGACAGTGATCGTTGCCGCCCTTTCGATAGCCCTGCCGGCCGGAGCCGTCGCCGGACCGGCGTCCGACGCGGTGAAGTTCTTCTATGCCCCGGCGGTCAAGTTCGAGGCCGACGAACAATATCGGGACCGGTTCACCGAACCGGTGACGAAACTGTTCGAGCTGAACGACCAGGCAACGAAAAAGAACCCGGACCAGGTCGCCTGCATCGATTTCGATCCTGGTCTCGACGCTCAGGATTTCGATCAGAAAACCGTCTCGAAAACGCTGAAACTGTCTGAGAAGCAGGATGGCGACAACGCACAGGTCACGGCATCCTTCAGCCTGTTTCCGGAAGGCGATGATTCCAAACGTGAAATGCTCTGGTCGCTCAAGAAGATCGACGGCAAGTGGAAGATATCGGACATCGCTTCCAAAACCAGCGACTGGACGCTCAGCGCGCTGGAATGCATGGCCGGCCAGACGCCGGAGTGAAGCGATGGCCCACGGCCGGTTCGTGGCACTGTCGGGTGTGTGCCTGCTGGCGGCTCTGAGCGGCGCCGCCGCGCAAGGCTTGTTGGGTGCGCCGCCGGCAAACGCCCCGGCCGACACCCAGCCGAGCGACAGCGCTGCACCGCCCGCAAATGCGCCGGGCGGAGCGGCAGAACCGGCCACGCCGCCGGTTGGATGGTCGCCGGCCGAAGCCGCGCCCGCCGCACCGATCCAGCCGGGCTCGCCGACCGCCGTGGTGCGGCCGTTTTACGGTCAGGTCGGGCTGGAGATCGATCCGGCCGAGCGAAGCCATTTCATCGATCCGGCCAAAACCGTGCTCGACAAGAGCGACGCCTTGCGCAAATCCGGGCAGGGCGAGTGCCTCGACCCCAACATGGCGCTCGACAATGCCGATTACGACAAGGCCGAGATAGACAAGAGCCTGAAGACGCTCGAGGCGATCAACGGTGACCAGGCCAAGGTCATCGTCGCCTTCGTCATATCGGGCAACCCGCACCGGCTGGAATGGAAATTCAAGAAGGTCGATGGCGACTGGAAGATCACGGACCTGTTGTCGGTGACCGGCGAATGGGCACTCAGCCAATATCAGTGCGAATGATGGGCGAGCTCAACCCCGCCCGCGATAGGGCGCCACCCCGGTGTCGGGGAGCCAGGCGCCTTCCGGCGGAGCGCCGGTTTGCCAGAACACATCGATCGGAATGCCGCCGCGTGGATACCAATAGCCGCCTATGCGCAACCACAGCGGCTTGGTTGCCGCCACGATGCGGCGGCCGATCATGACGGTGCAGTCTTCATGGAAGGCGCCATGGTTGCGAAACGAGGTCATGAACAGCTTGAGCGACTTCGATTCCACCAGAGCCGCATCGGGTGCGTAGTCGATGACGATATGGGCGAAGTCCGGTTGGCCGGTGACCGGGCACAGCGAGGTGAATTCCGGGCAGGTGAAGCGCACGATCGCCGGCGGCCCGTCGCCGCGCGAAAACGGTACGGTCTCCAGGACCGCTGCTTCGGGGCTTTGTGGCGTCTCGACGTGCGCACCGAGCTGGGTGAGAGTTTTGGTGTCGATCATGGGCCCAATCCTTGTCGCATGCGCCCGGAGTGCGTGCGGGACGACATGCTTGAAAACGAATTTTGCCGCTCATTAGCACAATTTGAAACCGCAGGAAGACGATGACCTCCAACGATCCGCTTCTCCAGCCCTACCAGCTCAAACATCTGACGCTGAAGAACCGGGTCATGTCGACCAGCCATGAGCCGGCCTATTCCGAGGACGGCATGCCGAAAGAGCGCTACCGGCTCTACCATGCCGAGAAGGCTAGGGGAGGCATGGCGCTGACCATGACCGCCGGCTCGGCGATCGTCTCGCGCGACAGCCCGGCCGCTTTCGGCAATCTGCATGTCTATGACGACAGGATCGTGCCGTGGCTGGCCGAGCTCGCCGATGCCTGCCACGAGCACGACTGCAAGGTGATGATCCAGATCACCCATCTCGGCCGCCGTACCGGCTGGAACAAGGCCGACTGGCTGCCGGTACTCTCGGCCTCGCCGGTGCGTGAGCCGGCGCATCGCGCATTCCCGAAAACCATCGAGGACTGGGACATCGAGCGCATCGTCGCCGACTATGCTTCGGCCGCCCAGCGCTGTCAGGCCGCCGGCCTGGACGGCATCGAGTTCGAATCCTACGGCCATCTGATGGACGGCTTCTGGTCGCCGGCCACCAACCATCGCGACGACGAATTCGGCGGCTCGCTCGACAACCGCCTGCGCTTCACCAACATGGTGCTTGATGCCGTGCGTGCGTCGGTCGGCGAGAAATTCGTCGTCGGCATCCGCATGGTCGCTGACGAAGATTTCGAAAAAGGCCTGTCCAAACAGGAGGGCATCGAGATCGCCGGGCGGCTGGCCAATTCCGGCAAGGTCGATTTCCTCAACATCATCCGCGGCTCGATCGAAAGCGACGCGGCGCTGACCAAGGTCATACCGGTGGCCGGTATGCGCTCGTCGCCGCATCTCGATTTCGCCGGAGAGGTGAGGGCGGCGACGAAATTCCCGACCTTCCACGCGGCGCGCATATCCGACGTGGCCACCGCACGCCACGCCATTGCCACCGGCAAGCTCGACATGGTCGGCATGACCCGCGCCCATATCGCCGATCCGCACATCATCAAAAAGGTGATGGAGGGCCGCGAGCATGAGATCCGCCCGTGCGTGGGCGCCACCTATTGTCTCGACCGCATTTATGAGGGCGGCGAAGCGCTTTGCGTCCACAATGCCGCGACTGGCCGCGAGGCCGAAATCCCGCATATCATCGTCAAGACCGAAGGACCGAAGCAGAAAATCGTGGTCATCGGAGCCGGCGCCGGCGGGCTGGAGGTTGCGCGGGTCGCAGCCGAGCGCGGCCACAAGGTGACGGTGCTTGAAGCATCGAGCCAGGCCGGCGGCCAAATTCGACTGGCGACGCAGAACCCGCGCCGCAAGGAGCTGATCGGCATCATCGACTGGCGGCTGGCCGAACTCGCCCGGCTCGGCGTCGAGATCCGCTACGACACCTGGGCGGAGAAGGACGATGTTCTGGCGCTGTCACCCGACGTGGTGGTGGTCGCCACCGGGGGCCTGCCGCAGAACCCGCCGCTGACGGCCGGCGACAATCTTGTCACCTCAAGCTGGGACATCATGGCCGGCAGCGTCAAGCCGGCCGAAAATGTACTGCTCTATGACGACAATGGCGGCCATCAGGGCATGGGCGCCGCCGAACTGATCGCCAATGCCGGCTCGAAACTCGAACTTGTCTCGCCCGAACGTTTCTTTGCCCCGGAAATGGGCGGCATGAACCATGTGCCGTATATGCGCGCCTTTCAGGAAAAGGGCGTCACCATCACCATCAACACGCGGCTGCGTTCGGTGCGCCGCGAGGGCAACCAACTGGTCGCCGAACTGGCATCGGATTTCGCCGATGGCTGGCGCGGCGAGCGCAGGGTCGACCAGGTGGTGGTCGAGCACGGTACGTTGCCGCTCGATGATCTCTATCTCTCGCTGAAGCCGCTGTCGAAGAACGGCGGTGCGGTCGACTACGAACGGCTGGTGAGCGGCGGCGACATCTTCCCCAAGCGCAATCCAGAAGGCGGCTTTGTACTGTTCCGCATCGGCGACGCGGTCGCCTCGCGCAACATCCATGCCGCCATCTACGACGGCATCAGGTTCGGCTTGCGGATCTGAAATTGGGCGTTGCGAGGATCGGTGGCGCGCGGCCGGACCTGCGTACGAGAGCCCATGTACTTCGGTCTGGCCGCGCGCTCGCACGTCATTGGCTCGTCGCCAGACAACGCACGATTCTGTGAGGGTGTGCCGCGTGGCGGCGTTCAAAACATTCTGGCGGTGGCCATGCACAGCACTGTCAGCACCAACAGCCCCCCGGCAATGCGCTCGCCTCTTGTCATCTTCGCGCGCAACTGCCTTTCCGTTGCCGCATCGGCACCGGCAAGCTGCCTGCTGGCTGAGCCCACCAGCGCGCCTTGCACGCCGGCGGCGATCAGGGCCGTCACGATGCCCAGCGCCAGCACCTTCTCCATCGAGCCGAAAACACCCTCGTGAAAGAAATACCAGAGCAGTATGCCGGTCAGGAAAACCAGGCCGGCAGCGCCCATTTGCGGCCGGAAGAACCGTTCCGCCCGGATGTCCGGGTCACGGCCGACCGCGATGGTCGTGCCCGCCCAGAATACGCCTGCCATGACATGAAGACCGATAACGACGATGTAGACATATTGCATGACCGGATTTCCTCATTAGCCCGCCATCTCTAGATGATTAGATATCGAATGGTTAGATGTCAATATATAAGTCGTGCCAGTTCCATCCGTGCATGACACCGTCTAGGGTCCTGCAATGACACCCTTTGACCGCCCGCCAGTCGGCATGAATCTCGGACGAACCGCCAAGCTGGTTGCCCAGGCCTTCGATGCTGCCCTGGTCGAGGCTGGAGGTACATTGCCGATCTGGCTCACGCTGCTATCGGTCAAGTCGAGCAACCTTGCCAACCAGCGCGAGCTTGCCGGCATGATCGGTATCCAGGGCGCGACGCTGACCCATCATCTCAACGCCATGGAGGCGCAGGGCCTGCTGATGCGCCGCCGCGACCCCGTCAACCGCCGGGTTCATCTGGTCGAATTGACCGAGGCCGGAGAAGCGATGTTCGAGACACTGCGCAAGGCCGCGCTCGTCTTCGACAAGCGGCTGCGAGTGGGATTGACCGACGAGCGTCTGGCGGAGTTCGCGCAGGTGCTGGCTGTGTTGCGGGGCAATGTCGGGGGATAGAACCCTGCGGACCAAGAATTTCCTTGGACTGGACTTCCCTCATCACATTTGTAACGTTCCATTGTCCGGCTGATCCTGGTGGGAAGAGGTCAGGCTCAACTCTTCCGCAAAATCTGTGCAAGAATACCGAAGCCGCTGGCTTCGGCAGCGAGAAGTCGCCGGAAAACCTAACAACGTTCGGGGGGACAAGTTGACCAAAGAAGATCTGTTCGTTCCGCGCCAGACCAACACGGCGCTTTACATCCAGCTATACGAGGCTGGATATCCGCTTGCCGATATCGCCCGGGTGCAGAAGGCGTATCGTGTGTGTTGCGCGATGTTCAACGGCCGTTATCGCAAGACGGGACGGCCTTTCATCTGCCATGCGGTGGGAGCTGCGTCGTCGGTCGCGCATTTCGACAAAAGCGTCGATCTTGTCCTCGCTGCTATGTTTCACGCCGCCTATGACGGAGGCCAGTATCCGGACGGCAAATCCAGCAGGCGAACCGATGCTCACCGCAAGTGGCTGGAGCAAAAAATCGGTCCTCGCGTCGAGGGTCTTGTCGCTCGCGTGGTCGGACTGAAATTCGACACGGGAGATCCCGAGCGCATTGTGGACAAAGGTGTGCCTGCCGGCGACGAGGACATTCTGTTCCTGGCGCTTGCCCATGAGGTCGATGACCTGGCGGACGGCGGACTGGCGTTTGCGCCCAAATACGGCCAGTCGATTCGTTCGAGGGTTGCTGCCTGCGCCACTCTGGCCAGGAATCTGGGCCACGAAAATCTTGCCGCCACCATCGAAGGTTACGGCGCCCGCTACGAGACGATGGCGTGGGCTGCTCCCCTCCAGGAGACGAAGCTGGTGGGCTTTCAGATGACGCCTAATTTGCGCACATACATCAAATTGCGTCGGCACAAGCTGCGCGGGGAGTCGATCGAGGTGCTTTGACGCCTTGCCGGCCATGCGACAGCATCGGGTACCGATGCACATCCGCTGAAGAACTTGCCGTCCTTACCGGTTCAGTCGTCGTAGCCCTGGATTGCCCCAAAGGCGTAACGGCGCAGCTTCAGCGCGGCGATCAAATTGGTCAGCTTCGTCTTGCCGTCGAAGCCGTCCTGAAACATCTCGTCATGCATCAGCAGGATCAGCTTGCCGGGCTTGACGAAGCGCCCATAGCCGAACAGATGATCGATCTCGCTGACCAGATGGTCGACGCTCTGCACCGGCTCGCCGTTGTCCTTGTGCACCCATTCATGGTCCCAGCCGTAGAGATAGAAGCCTGAGGCCGCGACAAATTCGTAGTCGGGCTCTTCATGCCCCTCCTGGGCGAGGCCAAGCGAAGTGTCGTTCTTCGACATGGAGGGCAGCCTGAACACGTCGCGCCCCGGCAGCCTTGCATGCACCACGGGCTTCAAGCCGAGAACCGCGTTTGCCCGTACCATGTCGGCGACGACACCCTCGGTGTCGCCGTAGAAATGCCGGTAGTGATTGTAGGCATGGCTGTAGCTGTGGTTGCCGAGCGTCACCAGAGGAAGCTGCTTGGCGCGCTGGACGAGCGCTCTGTTGGCAGCGCTCGCCTGTGCGTGCATGCCGACCATGAATAGGGTTGCAGGAACCTGCTCGGCCTCCAGCACGTCGAGGATGTTGCTTGTGCCGTTCAGCGGCCCATCGTCGAAGGTAAGATAGATGGTGCGATCGGCGCCCTGGGCGGGGGCCGCAAAGATCAGCAGTGCCGCAAGGGCAAACCGAAACGGTGTCATCAGCCCCGATATCCCTGTTGCGATCACGACAAGGCGGCCATCTTCACACGCGGTTGTCAAGGCAGCCCGGCCGTACCTATGCCAGGCTTCCTTGCAGCACCGTCAGCTTCGCCTTCTTCGGCATGCGGGCGGTCAGCCACTCCAGCGCCTTGTCGTGCGGCATCGGGAAGGCGATGGAGTAGCCCTGCACCTGGTCGCAGCCGATCGCCATCAGCGAATCGAGCTCGGCCTCGGTTTCGGCACCCTCCGCGACGATCGAGATGCCGAGGCCACGCGCCAGCTCGGTGATGGCGCGCACGATCTTCGAGTTGTCGCCATTCTCATGGATGTTCTGAACGAAGCGGCGATCGATCTTCAGCCGATCGATCTCGTTCGGGTTGACATGGCTGAGCGAAGCATAGCCGATGCCGAAATCATCGAGTTCGAGATGGACGCCGGCTGCCCTGATGTGGCGCAGCTTGGCGGCGATGCCTGTCTTTTCGTCGTCGAGGATGACGGA
>NZ_RZQA01001029.1:0-1959 GCF_004022915.1 Mesorhizobium sp. M7A.F.Ca.US.006.04.2.1 | reverse complement strand
GATCACGAATCCGGCTCCGACCGCATCCACGAGGCGCTGGTCGCGCTCGACCCCGGGCGCAAGGTCGAAACCATCGTCAATGTGCAGGGCGACCTGCCGACCATCGATCCCCGGATCATCGCCGCGTCGCTCAGGCCTTTCGAGGACAGTGCGGTGGATATCGCCACGCTCGGCGTCGAGATCGTCCGCGATGAGGAAAAGACCAATCCCAATGTCGTCAAGATCGTCGGCTCGCCGCTTTCCGGCAGCAGGCTGAGGGCGCTCTATTTCACCCGTGCCACGGCGCCTTGGGGCGAGGGGCCGCTCTACCATCATGTCGGCCTCTACGCCTATCGCCGCGAAGCACTCGAGCGTTTCGTCGCGCTGAAGCCGTCGCCGCTCGAACGGCGCGAGCGGCTGGAACAGTTGCGGGCGCTGGAAGCCGGCATGCGCATCGACGCCGAGATCGTCCAGTCGCTGCCGCTCGGCGTCGACACGCCTGAAGACCTCGAACGCGCCAGAACAATCCTTTCAACCTGAGATATCGGCATGCCTGAAAAGACCAACAGAATATCCTTCCAGGGCGAACCGGGCGCCAATTCCGACACCGCCAGCCGCAACATGTTCCCTTCGATGGAGCCGTTGCCCTGCCCGACCTTCGAGGATGCCTTCAACGCGGTCGAGACCAACAAGGCCGACCTCGCCATGATCCCGATCGAGAACACCATTGCCGGGCGCGTCGCCGATATCCATCATCTCCTGCCGGAATCGAAGCTGCACATCGTCGGCGAATATTTCCTGCCGATCCATTTCCAGCTGATGGTGCTGCCAGGCGTCAAGCGCGACGAGATCAAGACGGTGCACAGCCACATCCATGCGCTTGGCCAGTGCCGCAAATACGTTCGCAAGAACGGTTGGAAGGCGATCGTCGCCGGCGACACGGCCGGCGCCGCCAAAATGGTCTCCGAGGTCAAGGACCGCAGCATGGCGGCGCTGTCGCCGGCCCTGGCCGCGACCCTCTACGGGCTCGATATCATCGAGCAAAACGTCGAGGACACCGACTCAAACGTCACCCGCTTTGTCGTCCTGACCAAGAACAAGCAATGGGCCGAGCGTCCTTCGCCCGACGTCAAGATGATGACGACCTTCATCTTCCGCGTCCGCAACGTGCCGGCCGCGCTCTACAAGGCGATGGGCGGCTTCGCCACCAACGGCATCAACATGACCAAGCTGGAGAGCTACCAGCTGGGCGCTTTCACGGCGACGCTGTTTTACGCCGACATCGAGGGCCACCCCGACGACCCGCTGGTCAAGCTGGCGCTGGACGAGCTTCGTTTCTTCTCGCGCGAAGTGCGCATTCTCGGCGTCTATCCGGCCAGCGAGTCGCGTGAGCAGTGGAAGGTTGCGGACTAGATCACCGCGCCCAGCGGGACATAGTCAATCTCCATGAAGGTCTCGACCTCCGGCACCCAGCGGTCGCGCACGAAGGCGACATGGTCTGGATGGTCGTTGTATCTGGTGTAGGCGGCCTGGTCGGCGAACTCCATCGAGAAGCCGAAACGATAGTCGTTCTTGGGGCTGATCTGCCGCAATTGCTCGAAATGCGTGACGCCCCTGATCGCGGTGAGGATCCTCTTGGCGTCGACCAGGAACCGCTTTTCCTCCAGCGAATGCGGCGGATGCTTCAGCGTGAAAACGACGGTGTGACGGATCATGTCCTGCTCCTGCAATGTCTTTAGGTGTTCGCTGCCATCATTCTGAATCGACCCAGGCGCGGATGAGGTGATGCGCAATGGCGCCTTTCGGCGGCGTGATCAGATTGTCCTGGTGCGTCCTTTCCAGCATCCGGCGCACCTCGTCGCGAAAAAACCAGCGGCAGTCCTCAAGCTCGTTGAGGTCGGCCTGGATATCGTCATTGAGCGGCTCGCCGAAGCAGCCGATCATCAGCGAATAGGGGAACGGCCAGGGCTGGCTGGCGTG
>NZ_RZQA01001028.1:0-1961 GCF_004022915.1 Mesorhizobium sp. M7A.F.Ca.US.006.04.2.1 | reverse complement strand
CTCTACAACAAAGACATGATGGACCCGATGCAGCCGCTCGCGGAAAGCGCTTACCGCGACTGGAAACCGAAGAAGGGTCCCCCGTGGACGATCGGCTACGCCAGCTCCTATGCTGGTAACACGTGGCGCGCCGACGTCATGAAGCGGCTCCAGGAAGAGATCATTCCGAAATGGAAGAAGCTCGGACTGGTCAAGGACGTGATCATCACCCAGTCGAATCTGAACGATTCCACGCAGATCCAGCAGATGCGGCAGTTGGTGGACCAGGGCGTCGACGCGATCATCGTCTGCTGCTCAAACCCGACGTCACTGAACCAGACCGTCGAATATGCCCACCAGCGTGACGTCCCGGTCTTCTCTGCAGTTGGCTATCTCACCTCGCCTTATGCGGTGAACACTTCGGCTAACTTCGTCGTCGGTGGCAGCATGCTCGGCGAATGGATGGCCAAGCAGATCAACGGCAAGGGCAATGTCCTGATAGTCGAAGGCATTCCAGGCGCGTCGGCGTCGGACTCGCAGAATGTCGGCGTTCTGAAGGCCCTGGCCAAATACCCGGACATTAAGGTCGTGGGCCAGGTTGCCGGCATGTGGACGGACCAGGTTGCCCAGTCCGAAATCCAGAAGTGGCTGGCCACCAATCCGGGCGATCTGAACGGCATCATCATTCAGTCGGCATCTGAACTGGGCGCCTTGCGCGCGCTGCAGCAAAGCGGCCGCGATATGGTCCCGTTCTCGATTGGCGGTGAAATCGGCGCCCTTTGCTATTGGCGCAACAACAAGGATTTCGTCTCACAGGCGATCCATGCCTGGCCACCGGGCGACGACTTCGAGTTCGGCTGGAATGTCATGATGCGCACGCTCGAGGGTCAGGGCCCGAAGGTCCAGTCCATCCTGACCAAGCCGCAGACCATGTCCTACGAGCAGCTTGAGAAGGCCGTCCCGGCCGATTGCAGCGAAGATTCGGACGGCTGGTACAACGTCGGTGTCGAGAACTGGGCAGGCAAGGATTACCTGGACCAGTTTTTCCTGCGTCCGGCCGATCCTGAGGCCTTCAAGGCGAACTGACCAAAGCAGGTCTGGCCACCCCGTCAGCGTTGACGGGGTGGCATTTCTTTCATTCCGTGCAAGTCTAGCCGACCAACGTCGGCCAACTGGACCTATGATGTCGTACCCAACGGTTGAACTCTCATCGGTCAGGAAGACCTTCGGGCCGACTGTGGCGCTCGGCGGTTGCAACCTAACGGCCTACGCAGGGGAGGTTCACGCGATCATTGGCGGCAACGGCTCGGGCAAGAGCACGTTGGCGAAGGTGATCTCCGGCGTGCTGATACCCGACAGTGGCCAGGTGTCGATCCTTGGAAAGTCGGCAACGTCTCCGCACGAGGCGCGCCAGCTGGGTATCTCGAATGTCTTTCAGGAGGTGCTCGTCGCGGACGAGTGCTCGGTGCTGGATAACCTCTACCTGGGCGCGGATGGCCTTTTGGGCTCGTCCATGAACCGGGAAGAGAAAGAAGCCAAGGCATCCGCATTGATGCGCGAACTCCTCGGCTTTGACATCGATCTCTCCGGGTTGGTGGGCGAACTGCCCCTGAGCGTCAAACAATGGGTGACAATCGCCAGGGCTCTTCTGACTGATCCCAAGGTCCTGATCCTCGACGAGTCCTCGGCCGCGCTCGACTTCGATTCCACGGAAAGGCTGTTCCGCAAGATGCGGCAGCTCAAGCAGCGGGGGGCAAGCATCCTGATCGTCACCCACCGCATCGCCGAGCTGGTGCGTATCGCCGACCGCGCGACGGTTTTGCGCGACGGTGTGGATGTCGGCAAGCTTGCCAAAGAAGAGATCACCGAGGCCAGGATTCTCGAACTGATTGCCGGTGCCGAGCGCAGCGGCACAGACCGTGATCAGCCGTTGCCGAGGCGGCTCGGCGATCGGGCGGTCCTGCGTGCAACCGATTTTCGGG
>NZ_RZQA01001027.1:0-1961 GCF_004022915.1 Mesorhizobium sp. M7A.F.Ca.US.006.04.2.1 | reverse complement strand
CAATTGAAGGACGGCGAAGGCGCCATCGCGCTCTATCGCCGGATCCCCGCCGGTTCGCCGCTGAAGGAGCTTTCGGACCTGCAGCTCGGCCTCAACCTTGCCGATCTCGACCGTCACGAAGAAGCGATCGCTCATCTGAAGGCTTTCGTCGACGCCCATCCCAATGACATGCGCGCCTATCTGGCGCTCGGTGGCGTCTATTCCTCGAAGGAGGATTTCCGTTCGGCCGCCACACTCTACGACAAGGCTGTCGAGGCGCTGAAGACGCCGACCGCAGCCAACTGGAACATCTTCTACCAGCGCGGCATCGCCTATGAGCGCCTGAAGGAATGGCCCAAGGCCGAGCCGAACTTCCGCAAGGCGCTGGAACTGTTCCCCGACCAGCCGCAGGTGCTGAATTATCTCGGCTATTCCTGGGTCGACATGAACATGAATCTCAAGGAAGGGCTGGCGATGATTCAAAAGGCCGTCGACCTCAGGCCGAGCGACGGTTACATCGTCGATTCGCTGGGTTGGGCCTATTTCCGCCTCGGCAGGTTCGATGACGCGGTGCGCGAAATGGAACGCGCCGTGTCGCTGAAGCCGGAAGATCCGGTTCTCAACGACCACCTGGGCGATGCCTACTGGCGCGTCGGCCGCAAGCTGGAAGCCACCTTCCAGTGGAATCAGGCTCGCGACCTGAAGCCGGATCCCGATGTGCTGGCCAACTTGCAGCAGAAGCTGATGAAGGGCCTGCCGCCGATCGAATCCAACACGGCGCAGGAGACCCCGAAGGTCAAGCCGGAGCCGGTGCCCGCCCCGAAGGGATGAAGTCAGCCATTTGAATTCAACGCAAACGGGGCTCTTTTCAGGGTCCCGTTTTCGTTTGAACCGCGTATCCGGCTGGCTGCCTCAGAAGAGCTTGCGATAGACGACAAAGCCGGAGTGTTCGGCGACCTTGTCGTAAAGCTTCATTGCCGTGTGATTGGTCTCATGCGTCAGCCAGTATACCCGGCCTGAACCGGCTGCCCGGGCGCGCTCGTAGACGCCCTCGATCAGCGCCCGTCCGATGCCTTTGCCACGCGATGCCTGCGTGGTGAAAAGGTCCTGCAGATAACAATTCGGCGCGATCGCCGTTGTGCTGCGATGGAAGAGATAATGCACGAGGCCGAAAAGCCGTCCCTCGCTTTCGGCCACCAGCGCGTGGACCGGCTCATAGGCATCGAAGAAACGCGACCATGTCATCTGGGTAATCTCACCCGGCAGGGCCGTTTCGCCCGAGCGGCCATAAAATGCATTGTAGCCGTCCCACAGCGGCAGCCATTGCTCGAAATCCTGTCGCGCAACGGGGCGGATGACGATCGGGCTGGGCATGGCTGGAACCTGTTGTCGTTGCTGCACAGGCGAACAGAGCGCAGGCCCGAGAGATGGGCAATGGGCCAGCCCCTGCAAAGCTCTCAACATTGTCCATAATGTCGGCGCGACCGCATCGGCGTGCTTTGCTTGACGCTTCGCCGCCGTGTCTCTAGGACGTGCCGGCAAGCTAGCCTGTGCTGTCGAGGCCACCCGTGACAATTGAAATCCCCGCCCATATGCATCCCAGCCGCTCGTTCCAGGGGCTGATCCTGACCTTGCACAACTATTGGGCGGCCTATGGCTGCGTCATCCTGCAACCCTACGACATGGAAGTCGGCGCCGGCACTTTTCATCCGGCAACGACGCTGCGCGCGCTCGGCCCGAAACGCTGGAACGCTGCCTATGTCCAGCCCTCGCGCCGCCCCAAGGACGGGCGTTATGGCGAGAACCCGAACCGGCTGCAGCATTATTACCAGTACCAGGTGATCCTGAAGCCGAACCCGCCCAACTTGCAGGAACTCTATCTCGGCTCGCTGGCGGCGATCGGCGTCGATCCGCTGCTGCACGACATCCGCTTCGTCGAGGATGATTGGGAAAGCCCGACGCTGGGCGCCTGGGGTCTCGGC
>NZ_RZQA01001026.1:0-1966 GCF_004022915.1 Mesorhizobium sp. M7A.F.Ca.US.006.04.2.1 | reverse complement strand
CGCCTGTACAACATGACCAGCGATCCCGGCATGAAGGACATGCTGTCCTTCCTTATTGCGCGCGACACCATGCACCAACAGCAGTGGCTCGCGGCAATCGAAGATATGGGCGGACTGAACGCGTCTCTGCCGGTCCCCAACTCCTTCCCGCAGGAAAAGGAGCATCAGGACGTATCCTATGCCTTCATCAATTGCTTCGTCGAAGGTGTCGAACCAGCGCAGGGACGTTGGAGCGAAGGACCGTCGATGGACGGCAAGGGCGAGTTCTCCCTGGTCGCCGGTTCGCCAATGGGCGAGGAGCCCATGCTGTCGCCGCCTCGGCCAAGTTCCGGCGCCCAGAGCGAGCAGATGATCGACAGGCGGGCAGCCGAATAGGCAAAGATAGCAATGCCGGAGGGAGCCGGCACTCGGCTGTCTCCTACTAGCGGCTCCTGCGGAGTCGGGCGCACCCGGTGGTACCGAGCAACTGGCGCTCCGCACGAGGGATAGTGCGACCCATTGGTGACTGGTGCGTGCCTGACGAAGCTCTCCATTTCCGCTTCGACATAAATGCTTCACCTAGGGAACATCGCCGGCTCCGCGAAGTTGGACAGCCACGGAGGACGTGCACATGAACAGTGTCATCTATCTTATCGGCGTTATCGTTGTCGTGCTGGCGGTCCTCTCCTTCCTCGGTCTTCACTAGGTGGCCCCATGCAGCATGAAAACGATCAGGGCGGACAGCCCACCGATTTCGACAAGGCGAAAAGCGACGTTTCCGAAAGGCTTCGCCAGGAAAATGAGCGTGCCAGCGAGTTGCTTCACGACGCGCGTGATACGGTGACCCGCAAGGCTGGCGACTATGCATCTGAAGCCAGGGAGGTCATCTCCGACAAGGCGCAGGAAGCGCAGCGCGACATCGGATCGAGCCTGGCGGCGCTGGGCGGCGCACTGCGCGCGGCCAGTGATCACCTGGCCAACAACGATGAAAGGAACGCATCGAAGTTCGCATTGGATGCTGCCGGTGGCTTGGAGCGGCTTTCATCGTCATTGAAACAGAAGCCGTTCGGCCAGGTCCTGGAGGACGTGCAGTCCTTTGGCCGGCAAAATCCCGGTGTCCTGCTTGCCGGATCGGTATTGGCCGGATTGGCTCTCGGGCGGTTCATCAAGGCCTCGCCGCCGGCGGGTCGAGAATTTCAGGATGCGCCGGGAGACCTCAAATCCCACACCGATCAGGCACAGGGTTGGTCCGCTGATCGGTCGCAGGATTCGGGCGTCGTCGGCGATGATGGGGCCATGCAGAGCGCGGAGCAGGACAGATGAACACCCAGGACAACCCAAGCCTTGCCGGGCTGATCACCGACTTGGCCCAGAATGTCACCACTTTGGTGCAAACCGAGGCCAGGCTGTTTCGGGCCGAGCTTTCTGAAAAGCTTGCCAAAGCCGGAGCAGGTGCCGCGGAAGTGCTGGGCGGCGCGATCTGCTTGCTCGCCGCGCTAATGGTGTTGCTGCAGGCACTCGTTATTGCACTGACGCGGGCAGGACTTGGCGCGGGGTGGTCTTCCCTGCTGGTCGGCGTGGTCGTGGCGGCCCTCGGCATTATCCTGCTGCGGACCGGGACGGCCAGCATGGCGCCTTCGGAACTTACCCCCGACCGCACCCAGGAACAGCTCAAGCGCGACGCGAGCGTGATCAAGGAACAAGTGAGATGACTGAGAAATCCGCAGCCGAACTTGAACGCGAGGCCGAGGCAGCCCGTGCGCGGGTGATGGAGACCGCCGAATCCATTCGAGGCAGGATGACGCCGGGACAATTGCTGGATGAGTTCACCGGGCTGTTCTCGGGAGGGGAGAGTTCGGCCATGCTCGCCAACCTCAGAACGCAGGTCCGAGACAACCCTTTGCCGGTCACTATGGTGGGCGCGGGTCTGGCTTGGCTGATGTTCGGCAGTGGTACCGCAGACACCGCCCGCGGTTCGGCTGGCTAC
>NZ_RZQA01001025.1:0-1967 GCF_004022915.1 Mesorhizobium sp. M7A.F.Ca.US.006.04.2.1 | reverse complement strand
GAATGCCATTCAGGGAATGGCACGGGCAGCAGGGCTCGAAACTACGACCTGCGGTTTTGGAGACCGCCGCTCTACCAACTGAGCTATGCCCGTACGTGCGCATGTCGGCGCAGCAGGCGCTTCCTAAAAGCTTCCGCACGCTCTGTAAAGAGCGGTTTGCATGCAAACACGCCTTAACCTCTGCGCCAGAAATCGGGATAGTCGACAACCAGCCCGTTGCGGTCGATTTCAAGTTCCCGCCTGAAGTCGCTGGCGCGCGATTCATAGAGATATCGCCTGCCCTCTTCGAGGCATGTGTAGCGCTGCGGGTTGGCGACGACCGTGAGGGCGGGGAAGTCGATGAAGGCAGTGGTTATCTCGGCACTCTGCCCGGCGGAAAGTTGCAATCGCCGGATCGGCAGCGTGTTGGTGAACGGCGTGATGGTCAGGTCGGGATCGAAAATGCCGTCGAGCTCCGGCATCGGCAGGCCGTCCCTGGTCCAGCGACCATCGCCATCGGCGGCAAGAACAAGCGTGCGGCCGCTACCGATCATATCGACAACGACACGCCTGGCGTGCCAGCCGACATCGCAAACGATGCGGTAACGGACGGCAAAAGGCGTTTGCCCGGAGCAGACTGCGACAGAGTCGGCCGAGACCTCCCCTGCCCGCTCCTGCAGCACCAAATGTTCGAGACCCGGTCCGTCCCACTCGCGCCAACGTATGATCTTCACATCTTCCGGCATCAGCCCAACACCTCCATGGCGACTGGACGCTAGTTTGTACCCGGTGGCTGATAGGGGCCGCCCGGCACACCCCAGCCCCAGGCCGGCATCGGTTCCGTCTGCGGATCGCAGGTTTCGCCGAGATTGGAGTTCATCTTGGCCAGGCGCGATCCCCATTCGACATAGCCCATGAAGGCCGAACGGAATTCCGGATCGTCAGGCAGGCCGACCGCGTCGGCGGCATCGGCCAGGAGGCTGATCCAGCGGCGGCGCTGCTCCTCGCTCAGATGCTTGCCCAGATGGTGCATGACCATCTCGCGGTGGCCGCCGAACTGCTCGCTGTAGGTCTTCGGTCCGCCGAAAACCTCGCCGATGAAGGCCGCGACATGGGCGGGGTGATCCGGCGACATGGTCTTGAACACCGGCCCGACGATCGGGTCCTGCGCCACCTTGTCATAGAAGGTCTGGGTGAGCCGGTTCAAGGCCTCGCTGCCGCCGGCCCATTCGTAGAGTGTCGGGATATCCTGGCCCATTCTCGATCCTCCGCTTGCCTGAAGCCGCCAGCAGCGACGATAGCGGAAAAATCGAAAGCGGCTCAACCTGCCTCGATGGCCAGTTTCGGGCTCCGTCGCCCACTACAATTTGGCCGGCGCGTCAGCCTCGGCATTGGCGGAAGGCCGGATCCGGCAATTCTCGGGTCTTGGCACCGCCTCGCAAATGGTGGCGCCGGTCAGCGCGTCGACCGATTGCAGGCTCGTCGTCAGGCCAACCTTCAGCATCATGTCGGGTTCCAGCCGGCGCTCGACCGAGCGCCGCTCGATCGCCGCGAACAGGGCGGAACTGATCGCCATCTCCTCCAGGTAAGCCTTGACCATCAGCTTTTGCCCCATCGGGTAGAGGCTAAGTCGCGCCTGGGGACCGACAAGCCGCCTGATGCCGCCGGCAAGCATGAACGCGCAGGCCGAATCGCACTCCACGCCCGCATCGATGCTCAGCCCGGCATAGGCGCCCTCCTTGGCCAGGCGATTCCACGCTCCTGGGTCACAGCCGACGAAATCGGTGCGGCCAACGGCGACGTCGAGCTTCTTTTCATGGATAAGCCGTCCCGCCGCCAGGGCGCTGAACAGATCGCCTCCCTTCGAGCTGATCACGACAGGCAGTTGCCGTTTGCCGAGCGTGGCGAGCAGCTGGCGCAGCTTCTGCGGGGTCTGGGGGGTGATCGCGCCTTCCGCCGAGATCCATTCCGGGCAGTCTGGATTGCAG
>NZ_RZQA01001024.1:0-1968 GCF_004022915.1 Mesorhizobium sp. M7A.F.Ca.US.006.04.2.1 | reverse complement strand
CCGCGCCGCATCTTCCGGCATCAGGCACGGCATTGCCATCTCGGCCGGCGCGTAGTCGACCGCACCGGCGTCCGCCCAGGCCGCAGGCGGCGCAAAGGAGAGCGGACGGAAGCGGTTCGGCTGCTTGCCTTCGGCCGTGGCGGCGAGCCACGCCTGGCGGCGCGGAATCTCGGCGTGAAGATGCGGCGAAATCCCGACCTCGATGCGGTTCAATGGCGACGTCGTCTTGTCGTCTAGACCGATGAAATGGAAACCGGCCGTCGAACCGGCCTGATGGCAACCCTGGCAGGCGCCATTGTCCAGCCGCTCGACCAGCGCTTCCGGCGTGCGCACCAGTTTCAGCGCGGAATAATCGAGCGGTGCGAAATCCGTGGGCTGGAATAATTGCGTAAACGGATGATTGGCCTGCCGTGCACTGCCGAAGGTCGACCACGAGATGATTTTCCTGGCCAGGAACTCGTCGGGGATTTCATAGACACCTTCATCGACCGCCGGCAAATTGGCGCCGACATAGGCGGCGAGCCGTGCTTTCAGCGCCGTGTCCTGCGAGAGCCGTGCGGTGTCGGGCGTGTTCTCCAGCGGCTTCTCGCTGATAGCAGCGCCATCGATGCCGAATACCCGCATGAGATAGGCGGCCTGCCCGCCGAACTCGGTTTCCTGGCCGGACGGGAAGCGCACCACCTGTGCGTTGAGCTCCAGCTGCTTGAAGGTCAACCCGGCCTTCTCCAGCGGCCCGCCGGTCAGCCAGCCGGCATCGACGCTCTCGTCAAGCTGTGGCGTCCAGCGCCCGGCAACACCGACGCAGCCGCCATCGGCGTCGGGGGCGGCGCTGTAGACGGCATTGAAATTGAATGGCAGGCGCGACGCCAGCAGCTTGCCGTTTTTGCGAAAGCTGTAGGCCAGGCGGTAGATGAAGCGCACCTCGCCGCAGCTCCTGTCGCCTTGCACCACCGCGAAGTCGCGACGATCGAGCCGGTTGACGACGCCGACCAGCCGGAAGCGCGCAGCGTCGGTCTTCAGCCAGCGCATGTCCATGATGCGGCCGACATTGCCGTCGGTGACTTCGTAGAGCGTCCGGCCGCCGGCTTTCATATCGGCACGCAGTGCCGCAACATCGGAGGCAACCGTTTCGACGATGGCGTGAAAGGCCGGCGCCTCGTCGTAAAGCGTCTTCAGACCGCCCTCGCCGTCGACCCCGAAAACATCGGCGAAACCGAAACCCCTGGCATCGAGTGCGGCGAGCACCGCCGGATCGTCGACGATCGTCACAGGACCTTCGGCGCGCGCCGTCGGCGCCATGAAGGCAGCGATGAGGGTGGCAAGCAACAGAACGAGCGCGCGGCTCATTGGGCAGCCGTGCGCGCGTCGAAGAGGTCGCGCAACACCGGCACCAGTGCCAACGGCAGGTCCTCGGCGATCAGACCGGGTCCGAACCGGCTGCCGGTCTCAGCATGCAACCACACCGCCGCGCAGGTGCCCTCGAAGGGCGGCATGCCTTGCGCCAGCAAACCGGCAATGATGCCCGACAGCACGTCGCCTGACCCGGCTGTGGCCAGCCACGGTGCACCGTTGGAGTTGATCGCCGCTTTGCCATCGGGCGCTGCTATGACCGTGTCGGCGCCCTTGTAGACGATGACGGCGTTGGCCCGCGCGGCGGCCGTTCGCGCCTTGTCCAATTTCGACATGGTTTTGTCCCCGGCGATATCAGGGAACAGGCGGCCGAATTCGCCCTCATGCGGCGTGACTATCAAGGCAGGCGCATTCGGCTGACGGGCAGCTTCGAACATCGCCTGAGGCTGATGGGCCAGCGACGTGATGGCGTCGGCATCAAGAACCATCGCACTGGCGTGGTTCGCGGTCGCCTCGTCGCGTGCTTCCTCCTCCAAAGCCTTGATCAGCTGCAGGGCGAAATCGCCGACCTTGGGCTTTGGCCCAAGCCCCGGTCCGAACACCAGCGCTCCGGGATGG
>NZ_RZQA01001023.1:0-1971 GCF_004022915.1 Mesorhizobium sp. M7A.F.Ca.US.006.04.2.1 | reverse complement strand
CTCTGTTGTTGATCGGGCGGGTTGCTCCCGCACGGTTTTTTTGCCGCCCCGCTTCACGCAGGGCGTCAATTTATGGCAGCGACCATGCGGTCGCGGCGGCGATGTTGTGTGTTGCAGACCGCGAATCCGCGCGCACGTCATCGAAGGCATGGCGCGTGTTGGATGATGACTGGGGCAGTATGAACGACAAGAACTGAGACTCCCACCCGGAGCACCCACGATGGCTGGCCGGCACGATGGACTGGTCTGCTCGATGGACTGGCCGGCAAGCCCGTCCGGCACGGCAATCGCCATCGACTCCGGAATGCTTATCCAAAGTGCGGCGCTTTTCAAGGCGAAAGTTTTAAGCTTAAAAAGCTGCGGTGTCCGTTGCGTGGCGGACATGGTGCGGCCCGCTGGAACCGATACCCGCGAGCGATGGTGACGCCAAGCTATTTCAGGCTTGAAATATTTCCGCGCGGGCCTAGCGTGCGATCTTCGCCGGGAGGCAGCGACGTGAACAAACCACACCCTTTGCACGGCTCGAACAGACTGAAGCTTGGCGTCTTTTCGACCAATGCCGATGGCGGGCTTGCCATCACCGATGTGCCGGAGCGCTGGGCGGCGAGCTGGCGGGACAATGTGACCGCAGCCCAGATCGCCGACCGCGCCGGGCTGGAGTTCATGCTGCCGATCGCGCGTTGGCGCGGCTTCGGCGGCCGCAACAAGGTGCGCGAATGGTCGTTCGAGACCTTCACCTGGGCGGCGGCACTCGCCATGGCCACCGAGCAGATCGGCCTGTTCATGACCGTGCATGTGCCGCTGGTGCATCCGCTCTATGCCGCCAAGGCGCTGGCGACGGTCGACCATATCAGCCAGGGCCGCGCGGGCTTGAACATCGTCTGCGGCTGGAACCCGAAGGAATTCGGCATGTTCGGCACGCCTTTGGTCGAGAAGGGCTACGATCAGGCGGCCGAATGGATCGAAATCCTGGAAAAGCTTTATGCGTCGGCCGAGCCGCTCGATTACGAAGGCACTTATTACCGCCTCAAGGAGGCTGTCAGCCGGCCGGCCAGTCTGCAGGTTCCGCGCCCCGTGACCATGAACGCCGCCTTCGGCGGGCCGGGCCGCGATTTCGCTGCCGCCCGGTGCGATTATCTGTTCACGACATTTTCGGAAATGAGCGATGCCGGCAAGCATGTCGCCGACATCAGCGAGCGGGCCGATAAGGCAGGCCGCGATGTCGGCGTCTACACCGTGGCGCATGTCGTCTGCCGCCCGACGATGGAAGAGGCGCAGGCCTACTACACGCGCTACGCCGTCGATATGGCCGACCATGACGCCGTCGATGCCCACATGGCCGGCAAGAAGGAATTCTCGCAATCGCACGACCCGCACACCTATGACCGCTACCGGCAGCGTTTCGCCGGCGGCGCCGGCACCTACCCGCTGATCGGAACGCCGGAAACGATCGCCGCCGACATGGTCGCCATTGCCGGGCACGGCTATCAGGGCATCGCGCTGTCCTTCGTCAACTACACGCAAGAACTGCCCTATTTCTGCGATCACGTGCTACCGATCTTGAGGCAGGCGGGGCTTCGCGAATAATTTATTCCTGAGGCAGCCAATAATTTATTCCGGGATGACGGCAGTTGCCTGGATTTCCACTTTGGCGCGATCCTCGACCAGCGCCACCACCTGCATGGCGGCCATCGCCGGAAAATGCCGGCCGATGACCTCGCGATAGGCCTCGCCGATACCCCTGAGATTGGCAAGGTATTCGGCCTTGTCGGTGAAGTACCAGGTCATCGAGGTGATGTGCTGCGGCCCCGCGCCGGCTTCCGCCAACACCGCGACGATGTTCTGAAGCGTTTGCCGCACCTGGCCGACGAAGTCGTCGGTCTCGAACTGGCATTGCCCGTTCCAGCCGACCTGTCCGCCGACGAAGACGAGCTGCCCGCGCGCCGCGACGCCATTGGCGTAGCCGACAGG
>NZ_RZQA01001022.1:0-1977 GCF_004022915.1 Mesorhizobium sp. M7A.F.Ca.US.006.04.2.1 | reverse complement strand
CTTCCTCCACCAACGCCATGGCTTATGTGCGCGGCAATCGCGGCGACTACGATCGCTGGGCGGCAAGCGGCCTGACGGACTGGTCGTTCGACAAGGTGCTGCCCTACTTCAAGAAGCAGGAGCGCTGGGAAGCGGGCGAAAGCCGGTACCGTGGCGGCAGCGGGCCGCTGAACACCCAGTTCTGCCGCTACAAGGACGAACTGATCGATGCCTTCGCCACAGCCAGCCGTGATGCCGGATACCCGCAGACCGATGACTATAATGGCGCCATACAGGAAGGTTTCGGCCGGCTGCAGATGACAATCGCCAACGGCCGCCGTTGCTCGACCGCAACCGCCTATCTGCGGCCCGCCATGCGGCGCGGCAATGTCAAGGTGCTGACCGGCGCGATGGCGACGAAGATCCTGCTCAGGGATGGCCGCGCAGCCGGCATTGCCTACACCAGAGGCGGGGCGAGCCATGAAGTTCTGGCGCGGCGCGAAGTTCTGCTTGCCGGCGGCGTCATCAACACGCCGCAGCTGATGATGCTGTCAGGCATAGGCGACAGCGGCGAGCTGGCGGCGCATGGCATCGAGACGAAGGTCGATCGTGCGCAAGTCGGCAAGAATCTGCAGGACCACGTTTCGGTTATCGTGATGTATCGGCGCAAACAGCCTGGACCGTTTCTCAAGATGATGCGGGCCGATCGTATCGGGCTGGATTTCGTCAGGACTTATCTCACCGGAAAGGGCTTTTCGGGAGATGTGCCTGGCGGCGTCGTGGCATTCCTGAAAAGCGACGCAAGCCGGCCGTTGCCGGACGTACAGCTGCTTTTCACCGCCGCGCCGCTTGGGGCATGGCCTTACATGTCGCCGTTCAAGGCGCCGTTCGCCGACGGCTTTGCGACCCGTATCGTTGCGGTGCAGCCGGAGAGCCGCGGCAGCGTCAAGCTGGCGTCGAGCGATCCGGTTGCCGCGCCCCTGATCCATCAGAATTTCCTGTCCTCGCAGCGCGACTGGCAGTCGCTTCGCGCTGGCTTTCGTGTTGCACGCAACCTTGCCAGCCAGCCGTCCATGACCCCGTTTGTCGGCGCGGAGTTCTTCCCCGGCCCGAAATGCGAGAGCGACGACGAGATCGACGAGCATATCCGCAAGACCTCGATCACCGTGCATCATCCGGCCGGCACGTGCCGCCTGGGCGTCGATGCGGCATCGGTGGTCGATCCGGAATTGCGGGTGCGCGGCATTGCCGGGCTTCGTGTCGTGGACGCCTCGGTCATGCCCGACCTCGTTTGCGGCAACATCAATGCGGCGGTCATCATGATCGCCGAAAAGGCCGCGGATCTGATCCGCAGCCGCGCTCAACAGAGCGTGGCTGCCTGATAAGGCGGCCGGATGCAACCAAAGTCTTTTGGTTGAGACTGAAAAACTGCGTTGGTTGGACTGTCATGCGCGTCAGCATGGCCGTGACGAAGCGGTTTCACGCCCTGATTGTGAGCTGAATTTCGTGCATTTCTAGGCTATTCCTGCCTATTTCTGGGCATTTGCCTTTCAAAAATGCACCTCAACCAAAAACTTATAAAATTCGCAATTTGGGTATTGTCGAGCAAAACCAATGCGAATACGGTTGAGTTGGTTAGAAGTATTTTCTTCGTGACGAGAGGTGTCCGATATGTCCCTGGCGCAACCAGCTAACGATGTGCTCACCAACAAGAAGGCGGCACTCAAGGGCCTCTATGACGCCCTCTACGCAAAGAACATGTTTCCGTTCTGGGCGACGTCGGAAGGCGTCGACCATGACGAGATCAAGCAACTGATGGCGACGTCGAGGGCCGTTCCCTTCGTGTGGTCCTATTCGGACATCGAGCCCCTGCTGCAGCGCGCGGCCGAACTTGTGACCATGGACGACAGCGAGCGCCGTTCGCTGATCCTCGTCAATCCCGGTCTTGCGCCCAAGCGTGCATCGGTCAGCACCATGTACACCGCCTACCGCCTGAAC
>NZ_RZQA01001021.1:0-1983 GCF_004022915.1 Mesorhizobium sp. M7A.F.Ca.US.006.04.2.1 | reverse complement strand
CCATGGATAGCAGCGAGATACTCGCGGTTCGCGGGCTCAGCGCCGGCTACGGTGGCCACGCGGTCGTCAGCGGTATCGATCTATCGCTCGCCCGAGGCGATATCCTTGGCCTGCTTGGCGCCAACGGCTCGGGCAAGTCCACCTTGCTCAGGGCGATCACCGGCCAGATCCGGCCGCTCGGGGGGACCGTGGCGATCGGCGGCGCCGACCTTGCCGGCGCACCGGAACGCGCCAAGTCCGGCTTCGGCCTTGCCATGGATCCATCCGACCTGCCGGCGGCGCTGACCGGGCGGCAGTATCTCCAGCTCGTCGCCTCGATCCGCGGCTGTGCCGAAGACGGATGGCCTGGCGTCAATGTCGCCGAACGGCTCGGGCTCAAGCGCTGGATCGACCGGCTAATCGCCGAATATTCGCTCGGCACGCGGGCGAAGATCGCCATCGCCGCGGCCCTGCTTGGCGCGCCGCCGCTGCTGATCCTCGACGAGTCCCTGAACGGCCTTGATCCGCTTGCCGCCTTCGAGGTCAAACGCGTCATCCTTGCATTGGCGGCGAGCCAAGCCGTCATCATCTCCACCCACGTGGTCGAAGCGGTTCCCGGCCTGTGCAACCGCGCGGTGCTTCTAGCCGGGGGCAGCATTGCCCTAGAGTGGAATGCACGGCAGTTGGCCGAGGCCAGCCACGCGCCCGGCGCCTTTGAGCTCCACGTTATGCAGGCGCTGTCGGAACCCATGACCTGGCGAAGGAGGTAGTGGCAAAGGCATCCCGAACTACCGGAATGAGGCGCAAAGCTGCCAACCGGGGCGTAAGTAAATGGCTCGCTCAGCTTCTTGAATCAATTTGGGCGAACCGCTTCGCAACCCAATAACGATTATGTTAGTCGCTGATGGACGTCGTCTTTTCACAAAATCAATCAATTAGCGGATGGTTCGCGCAGCAATATCCTTCGTATGTCCTCGTATGGTGTGGCCCAAAGAAGAGACGTGATTAATATAGACCAAAAGCACTACCGCTGACTCGGTTATGTGGGAGTGACGCATTACTGACACGAACTTCTGAGGTTCGATTTTTCAACGCCAAGGCAAAAGCGATTTGTCAACCGGACAAGTTCCCCGCCCCGTTCGGCGACAATCTTGCCGCGCTCGTCCGGCCGCGCGTTTGAAAGCGCTTTCCACAGCTGGGTTTGCCGCTCGCAGAGATCTGCGAGGTCGAAGCATTCCTGTGCCGTCAGTTTCAACAGGTCGCCGGCCGTTGCCGGCCCGATGCCGGGGGGCGTGGTTGATCCTCTAGAAAGGTACCCTGACGGCACGGTGCCTTTTGCGTTGGTCACCGATTTGCGGCAGATGATATCGAAGATCTGATCCACGGCCTGCTTGGCGCCGGCGACGCGCGAAGGGTGATCCGTATCGGCCGCGGCGTGGGGCAGGAGTTCAAGTTTGTCGCCATGCTTCTCGACCAGATCGAGGTAGGGCAGCATCGGGCCGGAGAGGCTGCCGGTCGAAAGATCCATGAAAAGGTCGGCATCGACCGCCGCATGACGAACCCGCCCTGTCTCCAGGGCATTGCCAAGCGCCGCAACCTCGACAAGCTCGCCGCGATCGTAGTTGACCAGTACCGCGCCCTTGTTCATGCATGACAGGACCTCCGTGCCAATAAGCCCGGCATTGGCGTAGCGGCCGGTTTGCGCATCCTGCTTGCCCAGGCCGACATGGACGCTCAGCACATCCGCGCCATCAGCCGCTTCGACGAGATCTGGCGCAAAGACAAAACCCTCGGTTTCGATCCAGTCGCGGTGCCGTGGTCGTGCATGGATCACCACGCGCATGCCGAAGGCGCGGGCGAGCTTGGCGACCTCGCGGCCAATATTGCCGTAGCCGATGACCGCAATCGTCTTGCCTTCGAGCTTTTCGGTGGGGAAATCGCGCAGGTCCCTGCCGGTGTCGAAGGCGCCGCGCGCCACTCGCTCGTGAAGCACGTCCACCGGAA
>NZ_RZQA01001020.1:0-1984 GCF_004022915.1 Mesorhizobium sp. M7A.F.Ca.US.006.04.2.1 | reverse complement strand
GGCCGAACCGGGCAATTCGCTTGGCCGCATCGAGGACATCGCCGCCTGGCTGGCCGCCTGGAGCGGGCGGGCTCCGCCCGCGGTGACAAGACCGCTGATGGCGGTCTTTGCCGGCAATCACGGCGTCACGCGCCACGGCATTTCGCCACGGCCGGTGGCGGCGACCGCCAACGCGGTCGAACTTTGCGCCGCCGGAGGTGCCGCGATCAACCAGATCTGCATTGCCTACGATCTCGGGCTTAAGGTTTTCGATCTTGCCCTGCACATCCCGACCGCCGACATCACCGAAGAGGCCGCGCTTGACGAGCGTGGCTGTGCCGCCACCATGGCCTTCGGCATGGAAGCGATCGCCGGCGGCACCGATCTTTTGTGTCTCGGCGATCTCGGCGTCGGCAACTCCACCGTCGCCGCCACCCTGTTTGCGGCGCTGTTCGGGGGCGGGGGCGCCGACTGGGCCGGCCCGGGGTCAGGCGCCGATACGGCGATGCAGGCACGCAAGGCGGACGTGGTCGATGCGGCGCTGGCTTTTCATGGCGGCCATCTCGGCGACCCGCTCGAGGCGCTGCGCCGGGTCGGCGGCCGGGAATTCGCGGCGATCGCCGGTGCCATTCTGGCCGCGCGGATGCAGAAGATCCCGGTGCTGCTCGACGGATTGGCGGCGACGGCAGCCGCAGCGGTACTGCATGGCGTCAATCCCGCCGCGCTCGACCATTGCCTGCTGGCCAGCCTGTCGCCGGAACCCGCGCATGCACGCGCCGCCCAACGGCTCGGCTTGCGCCCGTTGCTTGATCTGGGCATCAGCCATGGCGAAGGGGCAGGGGCCGCCCTTGCCGCGGGTCTGGTCAAGGCCGCCGCGCTGACCAGTTCGGGCATGGCTGCGGCGGTACGCGGTTAGGGCTTGAGGTATTACCGCCGTCGAGCCGCCACCGCTGCTGTCGGCAGTGCTGGCAATTCCTCCATCACCCGGCTCAGCGGGAAGATGGCGATCGCCTCGGTGCCTTCGCGCAGCTTGGAATGAAGTTCGAACTCGCCGCCATGCATTGCGAGCAGCCCTTGCACGATCGGCAGGCCAAGCCCGGTGCCTTGCTCGGCGCTCTTGATGGCGATGGAGCCCTGGCCGAAGGCGGAAAGCACGATCGGGATCTCGTCTTCCGGTATGCCCGGGCCATTGTCCTTGATCGAAATGTATTGTCCGCCGCCCGCCGTCCAACCGACACGGACACGGATTTCGCCGCCGGTGGCGGTGAATTTTATCGCGTTCGACAGAAGGTTGAGCGTGATCTGCCGCACGGCCCGTTCATCGGCGAACAGCCGAGGCAGCTCGTGCTCGAAATCCTGGACGACACGGATATCCTTGTTGCGCGCCCTCAACTCCATCATGTGACAGCAGTCCTCGACGATACCAAGCAGCATCACCGGCTCTTCATTGAGCTGGTAGCGGCCGGCCTCGATGCGTGACAGGTCGAGAATCTCGTTGATCAGGTCGAGCAGATGCTGGCCGGATTCGTGCACGTCATGGGCGTAGTCACGATAGGTGGGATTGCTCATCGGTCCCAGCACCTCGTTCGACATCACCTCGGAAAAACCGAGAATGGCGTTGAGCGGCGTGCGCAATTCGTGGCTCATCGAGGCGAGGAACCGCGATTTCGCCAGATTGGCGTCCTCGGCCCGCCGCCGCGCTTCGTCCGACATCGATTTCGCCGTCTCCAGTTCGGCGATCAGCGCATCCTTTTCGGAGCGGAACGACAGCATCATCAGGGACGAGTGGTTGAGATGACGGGCCACATAGGCGAAGAACGGCAGCGACACGACCAGCAGCGCGGCCATGATCGCCTCGACCGGCATCCATAGCTTGGCGCCGGCATAGGCGTAGAGCGCCACGGGAACGGCAAAGGTCGCCAGCAGCGCGCCCCGCAGAGACGAGGTCATCACCGCGGTCGCCGCCATGGCGAACAACAGCACCACGGCCTTGACGATGTGGAAC
>NZ_RZQA01000101.1:0-11199 GCF_004022915.1 Mesorhizobium sp. M7A.F.Ca.US.006.04.2.1 | reverse complement strand
GTCCTTGAGCACGCGGCCGCGCGGCACGTCGCGTTCGCGCGCCTCGCGCTCGCGCCACGCCGCAACGCCCTGCACGATCGCCAGTTCCTGCGGCTTGCGCAGCCGCATCTTCAGCCGCTTCCAGGCGTCCTCGGGATGCGGATCATAGGTTTCGCGGGAGGTAAGGACCTCCATTTCCTCGTTAAGCCAATGGGCGCGGTTTTCCCGCTCCAGTTCGGCGCTGAGGTGCTGATAGACCTCGATCAGATGGGTGACGTCGGCCAGCGCATAGTCGAGCTGCTTGTCGGAAAGCGGCCGGTGGCGCCAGTCGGTGAAGCGCGACGACTTGTCGAGCCGCGCGCCGGTGATGCGCTGCACGAGCTGATCGTAGGAAACGCTGTCGCCGAAGCCGCAGACCATCGCCGCCACTTGCGTGTCGAACACTGGATGCGGAACCAGATCGCCGAGATGGACGATGATTTCGATGTCCTGCCGCGCGGCGTGGAAGACTTTGACCACCGCCTCGTTGGCCATCAGCCTGAAGAACGGCTTCAGGTCGATATCGGGAGCCAGCGGATCGATCAGTGCCGTCACGCCGGGAGCGGCCATCTGGATCAGGCACAGGATCGGCCAAAACGTCGTTTCTCGAATGAATTCGGTGTCGACAGTGACGAAATCCGACTTTTCGAAAGCGGCGAGAACGGTCTCGAGTTCTTTCTGGGTGGTGATGACGTGCATCAAATCGCTTTTGGCAGGAGTAAGGTCTTCCTAGATTTCAGCCGCCGGGGCTTTCGTCAAGCTTTGGCACCGCCATCATGAGGTTCCCGGACCGTCGGAATCGCCGTTTCTCCTGGCCAGCCGCGCGAAAACCGTCGAAGTGCGCAGGAGCGCAATGAAGCGGCCGCGCCTGCCCGCCGGCACGCCGGACCGAGCCTGCATGCGGTAGAGGATGACAGCGATGAAGATCGCATAGACCACCGCGCTGAATACAAACAGGGCGCCCGGTCCGAAATATTGCATCGCCGTCGAGGCGGCGAACGGGCCGCCGATCGCGCCGAAGGAATAGAACAGCATCAGCGCCGCGTTGATCAGCACGAACTCGCCGGTGTCGGCGCGATCGTTGGAGTGGGCCGCCGACAACGAATAGAGCGGCATGGCGAAACAGCCGAAGATGAAGACGAGGACGAAGTTGAGCAGCGGATTGCTACCGGCGATGAACACCAGCGCCAGCGCCGAAAGCATCGCGCAGCAGGTCGTCATCAGCAGCACCCGGCGCCGGTCCCAGCGGTCGGAGAGGTAGCCGAGCGGATACTGGATGATGGCGCCGCCGAAGATGCCGACGCTGACGAAGGTCACGACATCGGCGACCGACATGCCGATCTGCTCGGCATAAACCGGCGACAAGGTGCGAAAGGCGCTGTTGGTGACGCCGACGGCGATGCAGCCGAAGCAGCCCAGCGGCGAAATCCGCCAGACGCGCGCCAGGTCGAGCTTGACCTCTTCGGGTGGTGTCGGGTTGGAGCGGTCGCCGAGCGACACCGGCACCAGCGATAGGGTGATCATCATCGACATGATGGCGAAGATAGCGAAACCGCCGGCGCCGAAGATCGGGATCAGGAACTGGGCTGATGTCACCGAACCGATGTCGACCATCCGGTAGATCGCCAGCACGCGTGCCCGATCGTGATTGCTGACGCCGGAATTCAGCCAGCTTTCGACGATGGTGAACAGCCCGGCGAAGCAGAAGCCGCCGGCAAGACGCACCGCGCACCACATCACCGGATCGATGACCAGCACCAGGAGCAAGGTGCCGACTGAGGCGATTGCCGCCAGCGCCGAAAATGCCCTGATATGGCCGACCGCCTTTATGATGCGGGTGATGGCAAGGCAGCCGAGCAGGAAGCCGGCGAAATAGAAGGTGCCCATCAGGCCGATGTCGGAAGCCGAAAACCCTTCCTGCGCGCCGCGCAGCGCGATCAGCGTGCTCTGCAGCCCATTGCCGCCGAGCAGGATGCCTGCGGCGAGAAGAAGCGGGATCATCGGGCGGATGGAGGACATGAAGAGGCGATCACGTGTCGGTGATCTCTTCTTGAACCATCGCCTTGACCAATACCAGCGGCAATTCCTGGAAGCAAAGTTCGAATCCGGCCTGGGCCGGGAAGGGGCAGGCCGTTCAATCCGTGCTGGGGTTCAGAAATTTCAGAGACGCTGCATGTGCAACAAACGCTTCAACACTCTCCTTTGAGTAGCCGAGAAGAGTGCCTTCCAGCCTCGCCAGATCGTTCGGTGTGAAGACATCAAAGGCTGCTTCGCTACGGCACATCCGAGCGATCAGCAGGCTGAGCTTGCAGCGCCATTCCTCCGTCGGCAGGCAGTAGCAGCGTTCCTCCACAGACGTTTTTGAATCAACCTGGGAAAATTTCAGGATGCGGCCTTCCTCGACAATCGGTCCGAAATGCGCGTCACCAACATCTTCGGTGTCCATACCCGGTTCCGCTGCGAACAAGGCCATTGGCTTGTCGCCCCGAAGCATCAATTCCAACTCGCGACCATTATATGGCGCGATGCCCTTTGGGGGAGTGCGTTTTGGCACAAAGCATCTCCAAATCGTTTGATTGCTGCATCGTTGCAAGAAACACTTCTGGCGGCAATGCATGAAGGCCGGCAGAGACTCGAACCCCAAAGGCCTGCTTGCCTTGACAAATCCGGCCTCCCATGCGCTTTTCGCGCAAATTTTGAGGCCGGGCTTGATGCTTGGCCTGCAACCCAGCATCCCGGACTTTACCAATGACAATGCACCGTTACCGCAGCCATACCTGTGCCCAGTTGAGGAAGAGCGACGTCGGCTCGACCGTTCGCCTGTCGGGCTGGGTGCATCGCGTGCGCGATCATGGCGGCCTGCTCTTCATCGACCTGCGCGACAATTACGGCCTGACCCAGATCGTCGCCGATCCGGATTCGCCGGCCTTCAAGGTCGCCGAGACCGTGCGCGGCGAGTGGGTCATCCGCGTCGACGGCGAGGTCAAGGCGCGCTTGCCCGAGACCACCAACGCCAATTTGCCGACCGGCGAGATCGAGATCTTCGCCCGCGAGATCGAGGTGCTGTCGGCGGCCAAGGAATTGCCGCTGCCGGTGTTCGGCGAGCCTGACTATCCCGAGGATATCAGGCTGAAATACCGTTTTCTCGACCTGCGCCGCGAGACGCTGCACAAGAACATCATTGCGCGGACAAAAATCATCGCCGAAATGCGCAAGCGCATGGGCGAGGTCGGCTTTACCGAATTCTCGACGCCGATCCTGACCGCGTCTTCGCCCGAGGGCGCGCGCGACTTCCTGGTGCCGTCGCGCATCCATCCCGGCACCTTCTACGCGCTGCCTCAGGCGCCGCAGCAGTACAAGCAGCTGATCATGGTGTCTGGCTTCGACCGCTACTTCCAGATCGCGCCCTGCTTCCGCGACGAGGACCCGCGTGCCGATCGTCTGCCGGGCGAATTCTACCAGCTCGACCTCGAAATGAGCTTCGTCGAGCAGGACGACGTGCTGTCGACCATGGAACCTGTCATGCGCGGGGTCTTCGAGACCTTCGCCAACGGCAAGCCGGTGACGCAGAAATTCCAGCGCATCCCCTATGATGTGGCCATGCGCAAATACGGCACCGACAAGCCGGACCTGCGCAACCCGATCGAGATGCAGGCCGTCTCCGATCATTTTCGCGAGTCCGGCTTCAAGGTGTTCGCCAACATCCTGGCCAACGACCCGAAAGCCGAAGTGTGGGGCATTCCCGCCAAGACCGGCGGCAGCCGCGCCTTTTGCGACCGTATGAATTCCTGGGCGCAGGGCGAGGGCCAGCCGGGGCTGGGCTATATCTTCTGGCGCAAGGAGGGCGACAAGCTCGAAGGCGCCGGTCCGCTCGCCAAGAACATCGGCGAGGAGCGCACCGAGGCGATACGCCTTCAGCTCGGCCTTGCCGACGGCGACGCCGCCTTCTTCGTTGCCGGCGATCCGAAGAAGTTCGTCTCGTTTGCCGGTGCCGCGCGCACCCGTGCCGGCGAGGAGCTGAACCTTGTCGACCGCGAGCGTTTCGAGCTGTGCTGGATCGTCGACTTCCCGTTCTTCGAGTGGAACGAGGAAGAGAAGAAGATCGACTTCGCCCACAACCCGTTCTCGATGCCGCAAGGTGGCATCGATGCGCTGAATGGCGAGGACCTGCTCGGCATCAAGGCGTTCCAGTACGACATGGTCTGCAACGGTTTCGAGATCGCCTCAGGCGGTATCCGCAACCATCTGCCCGAAACCATGGTCAAGGCGTTCGAGACGGTCGGGCTGGACCGCGCCACGGTCGAGGAGCGCTTCGGCGGCCTCTATCGTGCCTTCCAGTATGGCGCACCACCGCATGGCGGCATGGCCGCCGGCGTCGACCGCGTCGTCATGCTGCTGCTCGGCGCCAAGAACCTGCGTGAGATCACCATGTTCCCGATGAACCAGCAGGCCTATGATCTGTTGATGAACGCACCGTCGGAAGCGAGCCCGCAGCAGCTTCGCGACCTGGCGCTGCGCGTTGCCGTGCCCAAGAAGGACGCCTGATCGCGCTTCGGGCGATGCTTTAAAGACCGCCCGAACCATTCTTTCGATTCGCTAATCCCAACGAAAAGCCCGGCATCGCTGCCGGGCTTTTCGCATACCAGATCGCTTCGATCAGTCTTCGTTGGCCTTGACGGTGACACCGAGCGTCTTGGGCAGATCGAGC
The DNA here is from genome assembly GCF_004022915.1 of Mesorhizobium sp. M7A.F.Ca.US.006.04.2.1. Classification (NCBI taxonomy): domain Bacteria; kingdom Pseudomonadati; phylum Pseudomonadota; class Alphaproteobacteria; order Hyphomicrobiales; family Phyllobacteriaceae; genus Mesorhizobium; species Mesorhizobium sp. M7A.F.Ca.US.006.04.2.1. The sequence continues at coordinate 6,473 of NZ_RZQA01000101.1, read as the reverse complement.
GGGTTGGACATGGCGCCCGCCATGATCAGTGCGAACGGCACGGATGCCGGCGGCTCCGCCGAGATTTCGAGGCTCTTCGGATCGTCGAGGAATTTGCTGACCGCGGCCGTAACCTGCGCAGTCAGTTCCGGATTGTTGAGCTGCGCCATGCCGAACGGCACGATCGCCTTGGCCTGGTTGGCGATGTCCTTGCCGGACATGCCTTGCTGCTTGCCGACATAGTCCAGAACCTTGTTGGTCAGCGAATCGTCGTCGAAGCGGATCGAGGCGCTGTTGAACGAAAGCTGCTGCAACAGGCCGAGCATGGCCATGCCTTGCGCCGAATTGTCGGCGCCTTCCGGCTGTGCCGCCATCTTCTTCTGCATTTCCTGCAGCGACTTGATGAAGTCCAGCGTGTAGCCGCCGAGATTGAAGGTCATGCCGAGCGTGCCGGCATTCTCGACCGAGATGTCGTATTTCGACAGTTCCATCTTGCCGTCCGTGGGCTGCCAGGTGCCGGCCATTTCGAGATTGCCCGCGATGTTCTGGTAGCCGAGCGCGTTGATGACTTCCTTGGACTTGGGATCGTCCACCAGCGTCAGGTCGGCATTGAATTTTTCCGTGGTGGCGGTGAATTCCATCGCCTTGCCGTCCGCCGGCGGCGTGATTTCGATGGCAAGCCCGTCCATCGAGAAGGCGGTCTTGTCGGCGACCTTGACGGTCATGTTCGAGAGTTCGGCGGACTTGTACATCATCAGCGAGCCCAGCGGGCCGGTGGCGCCGTCGGCCGGAACTGTCATGTCGTGGATGACGAAGGGGCTGAGGTCGAGGGTGACGCCGTCCTTGCTGTGTGTGAAGGCAGCCGTTGATACGGTGGCGATGTCATAGCCGCCATTTGCCTCGGTCACGCCTTCGAGTTTGACGTCGCCGATGGGAAGCGCTTCCTTCTCCGCCGCCGGTTTGATGGCAACGCCCTGCAGCACCATGCTGGTGTTGTCGCCGGTCACCCCGGTCCAGGTGATGTCGACACCTTGTGCGACAAGCGCTGCCTTCAGCCGGTCGGCCACTGCCGTATCCTGTGCGAGGGCCGCATTCAGCGGCAGCGTGAGCAAGAAGGTCGAAAAAGCCAGTTTCTTGAGAATTGAGCGTTTGATTGTCATCGCAAGGTCCCTGAGAGTGTCCTGAAATTGTTTTTTCAATTATTTGCGCCATCACCATTCCGTGACGAACTGGACCGGAAAAAGGCGTGTCCCGGCACATTGGTCAAAAATCGCGGTGAAAGGCAAACCCGATCCCACCGTCTTTGCGCAAACCGGTGAATTTGTCATGAAGAGCCGATAGCCGGATATCGTCGCGCTTGGCGATAGAGCCCGCATGTAACAGGCTGATGTTGGCCGACATCCGCTGGGGTATGGTTTCATGTTGCAGAAAGGCCGGTATCTCCGTCGGGCTCTTGCCGCGAATCACCCGCTCGGCTAGTCCGAGCCCATGGGAAAAAGGCTTTTGCCGCCTGAAAATGGCGGTGGCGATCACATCGAGCCGGTCGATCTGAAGAAGGCGCTGGAAGAGCGCTATCTTGCCTATGCGCTGTCGACCATCATGCACCGGGCGCTGCCCGATGTGCGCGACGGACTGAAGCCGGTCCATCGCCGCATCATGCACGCCATGCGCCTGCTGCGGCTCAACCCCGATCAGGGCTTTGCCAAATGCGCCCGCATCGTCGGCGAGGTGATGGGCAAGTTCCACCCGCATGGCGACCAGTCGATCTATGACGCGCTGGTGCGGTTGGCGCAGGATTTCTCGATGCGCTATCCCCTGGTCGACGGGCAGGGCAATTTCGGCAACATCGACGGTGATAACGCCGCCGCCATGCGCTACACCGAAGCGCGCATGACCGATGTGGCGACCGAACTTTTGTCCGGCATCACCGAGGATGCCGTCGATTATCGGCCGACCTACAATGAAGAAGACGAGGAGCCGGTGGTTTTGCCCGGCGCCTTTCCGAACCTGCTGGCCAACGGCTCGTCCGGCATTGCGGTGGGCATGGCGACATCGATCCCGCCCCACAACGCCGCCGAGCTTTGCGATGCCGCACTTCACCTGATCGAAAACCTGGACGCGCCGGTGGCGAAGCTGATGGACTTTGTCCAGGGGCCGGATTTCCCGACCGGCGGCATCATCGTCGACAGCCGCGCCTCGATCCTCGAAGCCTACGAAACCGGTCGCGGTGGCTTTCGCGTGCGCTCGAAGTGGTTCCAGGAGGACCAGGGCAGGGGCACCTGGAGCATCGTTGTCACCGAAATCCCGTACGGCGTGCAGAAGGCGCGGCTGATCGAGAAGATCGCCGAGCTGCTGATGGCGCGCAAGCTGCCGCTGCTCGAGGACATCAGGGACGAAAGCGCGGAGGACGTCCGCGTCGTGCTGGTGCCGAAGAGCCGTTCGGTCGACCCCGGCATCCTGATGGAATCGCTGTTCAAGCTGACCGAGCTCGAAAGCCGCTTCCCGCTCAACATGAATGTGCTGTCGCGCGGCAAGGTGCCCAACGTGCTGTCGCTGAAGGGCGTGCTGCAGGAGTGGCTCGAGCACCGCCGCGAGGTTTTGGTCCGCCGCTCGAAACATCGCCTCGGCGAAATCGAAAGACGGTTGGAGATACTTGCCGGCTACCTGATCGCCTACCTCAACATCGACGAGGTGATCAGGATCATCCGCGAGGAGGATGAGCCCAAGCAGGTGATGATGGCCCGCTGGTCGCTCACCGACACCCAGGCCGAAGCCATCCTCAACATGCGGCTGCGCGCCCTGCGCAAGCTGGAAGAATTCGAGATCCGCAAGGAATTCGACGGCCTGAGCGCGGAGAAGAAGCAGATCGAGGCACTGCTTGCTTCAAACGAGAAGCAGTGGGCGACGATCAAGTGGGAAGTCACCAACATCCGCGACAAGTTCGGTCCGGAGACCGAGCTCGGCAAGCGCCGCACCCAGTTCGCCGACGCGCCCGAGCATGATCTGACCGACATCGCACACGCCATGATCGAGCGCGAGCCTGTCACCGTCGTCGTCTCGGAAAAGGGCTGGCTGCGGGCGATGAAGGGGCATCTGGCCGATCTCTCGACGCTGACCTTCAAGGAGGGCGACAGCCTCAAGCTCGCCTTCCATGCGCAGACCACTGACAAGGTACTGGTCTTCACCACCGGGGGCAAGTTCTACACCATCGGCGCCGACCGGCTGCCTGGCGGGCGCGGCCATGGCGAGCCGATCCGCATCATCGTCGATATGGACAATGACCAGGACATCGTCACCGCCTTCGTTCACGATCCGAAGCGCAAGCTGCTGCTGGCCTCGCACGACGCCAACGGTTTTATCGTGCCGGAGGAGGAAGTCGTTGCCAACACCCGCAAGGGCAAGCAGGTGATGAACGTCAAGGCGCCGGACGAAGCCAAGCGCTGCATCCCGGTCACCGGCGACCATCTCGCCATCGTCGGCGAGAATCGCAAAATGCTGGTGTTCGCGCTCGCAGAGATTCCGGAGATGGGCCGCGGCAAGGGCGTGCGCCTGCAGAAATACAAGGATGGCGGCCTTCTCGACCTCAAGCCGTTCACGCTTGAGAGCGGCCTCTCCTGGCAGGATTCAGCCGACCGCACCTTCACAAGGTCGCGCGAGGAACTGGCTGAATGGATCGGCGCCCGTGCCTCGGCCGGACGCATGGTGCCGAAGGGATTCCCGAGGACGGGGAAATTTGGGTAGCGAGTGAAGCTGCCGATCTCCCCCCTCGTGGGGAGATGCCCGGCAGGGAGAGGGGGGCGCTGTCCCGCCGACGGTCGAGTTCACAGATACTCGATTGGTTTGCGGCTCACGGTCCAAATCCAAGGCCGCGATCCTTCACGCCCCCTCTGTCCTGCCGGGCCTCCCCCACGAGGGGGAGATTGGCAGCTTCACCATCTCATTTGGACTATCGTCACGATTGCTGCACTATATCAGTGCATAGACAGGAGGGGTGTTTGGGAGAGCCAGGCGTTTGAAGGAAGCAAGAATCCAGAAACCGGAACGGCAGCAGCGCCTCTTCGGCCTGTCGACGCCGCTCAGGGCAGCCGTCATCCCGCCGCTGTCGGCGGCACGCTGGCTGCTGGTGCTGATCGTTGCCGCCGGCGTCTATTTCTTCCACGGCTTCCTGTTTCCGGTGCTGGCGGCGCTCGTCATCGCTTTCGCCAGCTGGCCGCTCTACCGCCGCCTGCTTGTCGCGGTCGGCGGCAACCGCACCATCGCCGCGACCTTCGCCATCCTGTTCATCCTCGCCTTCCTGGTGATCCCGATCGCGCTCGCCGGCACCTATGCGATCAACGAGGTCCGCGAATGGGTCGCCTGGGCGATCGAGACCAACCGCCACGGCGCGGTGACGCCACACTGGATCGCCACCATGCCTGTCGTGGGCGAGTGGCTGAACGAACAGTGGACCACCAATTTCGGCCATCCGGGCGGCATTGGTGAGCTGATCCAGCTGGTCAGCGGCGCTAATATCGGCAGCATCTATCGTGGCGTGCTGGCCGCAGGCGGCAGTGCTTTCGGCCTGCTGTTGACGCTGCTGTTCATGATGATCGCGCTGTTCTTCGCCTATCGCGACGGCGAGCACTTTGCCGGCCAGGTCGACCGTCTCGGCGAGCGCATCCTGCCGACCAGATGGGAGCGGATCTCGCGCGTCGTGCCGGCGACGATCTCGTCGACGGTGACCGGCATGACCGTCATCGCCATCGGCGAGGGCCTGGTGCTGGGCATCGCCTACTGGCTGGCCGGCGTGCCGTCGCCGGTCACACTCGGCGCCCTGACCGGCGTCATGGCGCTCATCCCGGGCGGTGCACCGCTGTCGTTCACGCTGGTCTCGATCTACCTCGCCGCCAGCGGCTCGCCGATGGCCGGGCTGGCGCTGTTCCTCTGGGGGGCGGTCGAACTGTTCATCGTCGACAAGACATTGCGCCCCAAGCTCGTCGGTGGCCCGATAAAACTGCCCTTCCTGCCGACTTTTTTCGGTCTGATCGGCGGCGTCAAGACCATGGGGTTTCTCGGCCTGTTCATCGGCCCGGTGCTGATGGCCCTGCTGGTGGCTATCTGGCGCGAATGGCTGCGCGAGGTGGAAATGGCGGAAGACGTCGTTCCCGATGGCGTCGCCGAGATCGAAGGCAGCCCGCCGCAGATCGAAATTGTCGCCGAGAAAAAGGCCCGGGCATGATCTTCGGGATCCAAGCGCGACTCACCTGACGTCGGTCTACGCATGTTTTTGCGATTTGTTCTGCCAAGAATTATTGAGGGAATGCAGGCGCGCGAAGGTTTTTTTGGCGCTGCCTACGAATTGCGAGGCCAACCTGATATCGATCAACACACGTTAGATCGGCTGGAAGATAGTCTCGCCTGGTTTCGACAGAACCTTGCGGTACCGCCACGTTTCAACCTCTCAAGATCGAAAGGTTTTTACCGGAAACAGACGACCCAAGGATTAAGCTGGTTCAAGCCAACGGCAACGGACCATTTGGCAAGGGCTTATGACCTCGCGGCGCTCCTTGGGCGGCATGGGCATCATGTCGAGGTCATGAAGAGTTCCCGTCTGGGATATGTTGTTTACGAGGACGAATACCAGATAATCGCAGAGCCTTTTTCAGATACGGCAACGCGTTGATTGCGCTTGCGTGCGCTGCAGGTCTGGAACGACTGCCGTCCACTCTCTAGGCCGGGTGAGCGACGGCGAGCGTCGCTCGGCGCTTGCGGCCCTCATGCAGTTGCCACAGCGAATGCGCAGTCAGCGTGACGATCAGGATCCCGCCACCGATCAGGCTGTTCCGGGTCGGTGCCTCGGCGAAGATCATCCACACCCAGACCGGCGCCAGCACCGTTTCGAGCACGTAGAACATCGCCACTTCCGGTCCCGAAATGTATTTCGGCCCGGCGGCAAGGCAGAAGAACGAAATCGGCATGACGACCGCGCCGTTGAAGATGATCCACCAGGGCGCGTTCACGTGAAAGCCTTCGCCTGTCACCATGAAGGCCGCCAGCCCAAGCGGCAGAAGCACCCCGACGAGCGAGGTGAATCCCATGTCCTTGCCACTGGCGCGCGAGATGGTGATGGCCACGGCGATGAAGAAGGCCGAGCAGAGCGCCATGAAATCGCCGAACAGCTTGCCGGTGCCGACGGAACCGCCGACGATGACCAGCACGCCGAAGATCATGATCGCCATCGCCGCGATGGTCACCAGCCGCGGCCTCTCGCGCAGGAATATCCAGGACAGCAACCCCGCAAAGACGGTGTTGAAGGCCAGGATGAACACCAGGTCGGCGGTCGAGGTGTGGTAGACGGCGGTGACGAAGGTGATCCCGGTCAGCCCGTAGCATATCGCCACGATCAGGCCGGACCAGCCGGGGATCAGCGGCGGGGCGTTTCGGCTGAGTGCCCGCCAGACCGACCAGATGACCATGGCCGCGACGAAAGTTGTGCCGGTGCGCAGCAGCATGAT
>NZ_RZQA01001019.1:0-1989 GCF_004022915.1 Mesorhizobium sp. M7A.F.Ca.US.006.04.2.1 | reverse complement strand
ACCAGATCTCCGGTTCGGGAAAGCGCGGCCAGGTGCTGAAAGGTGACGTGCTCGACGCCATCTCCAAGGGCGCGCCGTCGCAGCCGGCCGAGACGCCGAAAGCAGCACCGGCACCGGTTGCCGTGCGGGCGCCGTCCTCGGGCGACGATGCATCGCGCGAGGAGCGCGTGCGCATGACCAAATTGCGCCAGACCATCGCGCGCCGCCTCAAGGAAGCGCAGTCGACCGCAGCCATGCTGACCACCTTCAACGAGGTCGACATGTCAGCGGTGATGGCGCTGCGCACCAAATACAAGGACGTGTTCGAGAAGAAGCACGGCGTGAAGCTCGGCTTCATGGGCTTCTTCACCAAGGCCGTCACGCACGCGTTGAAGGAAATCCCCTCGGTCAATGCCGAGATCGACGGCACCGATATCATCTTCAAGAACTATGCCCATATCGGCGTCGCCGTCGGCACTGAAAAGGGCCTCGTCGTGCCGGTGGTGCGCAATGCCGACCAGATGTCGATCGCCGAGATCGAGAAGGACATCGGCCGGCTGGGTATCGCCGCGCGTGACGGAAAGCTGTCGGTCGCCGACATGCAGGGCGGCACGTTTACGATTTCGAACGGCGGCGTTTACGGGTCGCTGATGTCGACCCCGATCCTCAACGCGCCGCAGTCGGGCATTCTGGGCATGCACAAGATCCAGGACCGGCCTGTCGTGGTCGGCGGCCAGATCGTCATCCGGCCGATGATGTACCTGGCGCTCAGCTACGATCACCGTATCGTCGACGGCAAGGAAGCGGTGACGTTCCTGGTGCGCGTCAAGGAAAGCTTGGAGGATCCGGAACGGCTGGTGCTTGATCTCTGAGGTCTGGTGCTGATCCGGCTGTTGGAATGTGTGCCGGAGGAAGGGATCTGCGCGGCAGAATGACGACCCGTTCCCTTAGCCTTTCCAAGGTGCTTTCGATCGCATCGATCGCGGCCGGCATGGTGCTGGCCGCTGCCGGCGCCCATGCCGCCTGCCCGATAGAACTCGCTGTCTATGGCGACGCCCAGAGCGGCAGCGAGATCGATTTCACGCCGACCGGCACCTCGGCGACCGTCACCAACAGCTTCCGGATGATCCTCGACAACAATGTGGTGCTTAACGGCATCGTCATGTGGAATGAAGGCGTATCGCGGCCGAACGGCGCGCTGATGCACAAATGCCCCGAGGGCGACGTCACCGGCGAGGAGCTTGCCGCCTGCACGCCCTGGCACGGCGTCATCTACACGGCGGATGAAAACGGCAACATCGGACTGCTGCCGGCTGAAGGCGTCGAAGCGCCGAAGACGCTGATCCTGCCGGACCTCGGGCCGGCGTTGCGCCAATCCAGCGCCTATGGCGGCAGCGGATTTTCGAAAGTGCCGTGGGATGTGTTTGCCTTGAAGGGATGCCAGGAATGAGCGGGACGCAAAAGGTGCTGCTGGTCACCGGCGGCAGCCGCGGCATCGGCGCCGCGATCTGCCGGCTCGGATCGAAGGCCGGCTACCGGGTCGCGGTCAACTACGCTTCGAACCAGGAGGCCGCCAAGGCGCTGGTCGCCGAGATCGAGGCCGCCGGCGGCGAGGCTTTCGCGGTCAAGGGCGATGTCGGCAAGGAGTCCGATATCGTGGCCATGTTCGAGGCCGTCGACCGCGCCTATGGACGGCTCGATGCCTTCGTCAACAATGCCGGCATCGTCGACGTCAAGGCGCGCGTCGACGAGATGGATGTTTCGCGGCTGGAGCGCATGATGCGCATCAATGTCGTCGGCTCGTTCCTCTGCGCCCGCGAGGCGGTGAAGCGCATGTCGACCCGTCATGGCGGGTCGGGCGGATCCATCGTCAACATCTCGTCGGCCGCGTCGACATTGGGCTCGCCGGGCGAATATGTCGATTATGCCGCCTCCAAGGGCGCCATCGACACCTTCACCGTCGGGCTCGCCCGTGAGGTGGCGCTAGAAGGCATCCGCGTCAATGCGGTG
>NZ_RZQA01001018.1:0-1991 GCF_004022915.1 Mesorhizobium sp. M7A.F.Ca.US.006.04.2.1 | reverse complement strand
GAAGTGCTGGCACCCGTCTTGCACCGAAGGCGGTTGCCGGCTGATCCCCGGCAGCTCGTCGGGCTTGAGGCAGTAGTTGGGGGCCCTCGCCCGGCGAGTTCACCAATACGGTTTGTCAATGTTGAAGGGTCGCCCGCAACCATCGCTGGGCCTTGCGGGGGCGAAGCTTGCGCACGATCCCCTGCGCTCATTCGTCGTCTTCCCAACTGTGAGTTTTTTCCACGGAGTTCATGGATGGCGCGCACAATGCAATGGAAATCTACATACCTCGGTGCATCGATCATTATTTTAGTGATCACTAAAATCCCCGATGATTTGAACGCCAGAGTTTAACGCAGCCCGTGCGATTTCAGGGCGACGTTTCTTCTGCGTGGGGTTGGATATGCGTGCCCGGATGTTAGTTAGGAACTCGAAGGCTACAGAAGCCTTCGAATTGCGCGTGAAAATCGCGTCCTTGGAAGAGGAGCAGAGGCGAAGAGTGGCGAGCTCGGCTGGTATGTTAAAGCTGGCGCAAGTCGGCCAAGAATTAAAGTGGCTCCGGTTTCGCCTGGCCATCCTGGAAGACTGTGTGGCGGCGCTTTCAACCAAACACTAATTTACGTGCCCGTACTGGATTAGCCGGGACCATCATCGGCCGCCTTCAGATGAGACACCACCGTCCCGACGGGTAGGCTCGGCAGTGTTTGGTTTTTCTTCGGTTCTCTTCGTCCCAAACTGGTAGAAAAGCGCGAATGACAATACGAGATATCCCACCTGGAAAATGATCAAGATCAGCAATGTCCATGCAAGCGACTTCCAGAACGAGCCGGTTGCTAGAAGAATCCAGATCGCCGCCACGGTCGAAGTGGCGAACATCCCGATCAGGAAACGCGGAAAAAACATTTATGCTCAATGCCGCCCCATAACTGGACCGACCGGGTCTCTCGCGTCTACTCTCTAGAAGCATTTAACGTTTCACTAAATTAGTAATTGCGCAAGTCATCATGAGAGGTGACCCCAGCGAGCCCTCTGGTCACCCACTTTGGAATATAGGATTATTATCCTCGTTGCAGCGATCCCCTCAAAACGGAGTTCGCCAAATGCCTAGGTCAAAAGGTTCGCAGAAGCTATCGCAGGCTGAAATTGAGCGCTTTGTGGCGGCAGCGGAATCGCTGCACTTGAGCATCATCAAGCCCTTCATATCCCCGCATTGCGAGTGACGTTGCCCCCAGTTTTTATCCAGTTTTGAGTTCGTTTCCGGCGTGGGCTGTGCCCTGCTGGGCGGGTGAAGCGACGGGCGCTGGCGCGGAGCCTTTGGCATAGCGCAGCGCGAGCGACCGCCGCGGATTGAAGGTGCTGGCGAACTCGGCCGGTGTCTGCCAGGCGATTTGGGAGTGCGGCCGCGCGGTATCGTAGTCGGCGTGCCACAGGGCAATGGCTACGCGCGCCTGAGCCAGCGAGGTAAACAGTGTCTCGTTGAGCAGTTCATCGCGCAGTCGGCCGTTGAAGCTCTCGATGAAGCCGTTCTGCATCGGCTTCCCGGGCGCAATGTAATGCCATTCGACGCGGCTCTGATCCGCCCAGGAGAGGATGGCGTTCGAGGTGAACTCGCTGCCATTGTCGCTGACGATCATCCTCGGCCGGCCGCGCTCGGTGGATGAGCCGGTCCAATTCGCGGGCGACCCGCATGCCCGAGAGACGCGTATCAACGATCAGTGCCAGGCACTCTCTCGTGCATGTCGACGACGGCCAGGATGCGCAAGCGTCGCCCGTCGGTGAGCTGGTCCGATACGAAGTCAAGCGACCATCGCTCGTCGGGCCTCAGCGGCACCAGCATCGGCGCCCTGGTCCCGATTGCCCGTTTGCGGCCGCCACGCCGGCGAACGGCGAGCTTATCCCCCCGAAAAAGCCGGAACAGCTTCTTGTGGTTAACGCCCAGCCCCTCCCGCCTCAGCATCACCAGAAGACGCCGGTAGCCGAACCGGCGACGCTCCTGCGCGATCGCCTTCATC
>NZ_RZQA01001017.1:0-1997 GCF_004022915.1 Mesorhizobium sp. M7A.F.Ca.US.006.04.2.1 | reverse complement strand
GTCACCTGTCTGCCGTTCGACGATGACGGCCTTGGCGCCGGCGCCGACACGCACTGGCAGGCGCACATGGGTCTGGCCGCCGGCCTGCAGGTTCTGCAGCTCGACCGGCTTTTCGAGTTCCACGCCATCGGCGATGTCGACAAAATATCCGTCGGCGACGAAAGCCGTGTTCAGCGCGCCGATGGCGTCGTCGCTGCCATAGGGGTCGAGCCCAGGTGCTGCGCTGCCGTCGACCAGCTTTTCCGACAGGCGCTGGAAAGAGACGCCTTCAAGAACCGGCGCTTTGGCGTCGGACTTGCCGTTCAGGATCGACACCACGGTGGAACCGTCGACGATCGGCGCAATGACTTTGGCCAAGGCGGCCGGGTCGAAGTCCGGCACGGTATTCAGCAACCGGCGCAGGTCGGTGTAGTGCCAGGATTCGACGCGCCGCGTCGGCAGGCCGTGCTTGATCGTCTCGATGGCGTCGTCGCGCTTCAGCATCACCGCGCCGTCGCCGGGCAGCAGCGACAACCGGTCGCCGAACGCGTCGATCAACGCTGTCTCGGCCGGTGTCCGCTGCGGTTGTGCGTGCATGTTCATCGGTATTACCTCTGGCATCTCACGCTGCTTCGCCGATCACGCCGGCATAGCCATTGGCTTCCAGGTCGAGCGCCAGCGACTTGTCGCCTGACTTGATGACCTGCCCCTTGTAGAGCACATGCACGGTGTCGGGCACGATGTGCTCAAGCAGGCGCTGGTAATGGGTGATGACCAGGAACGCCCGGTCCGGCGCGCGCAGCGCGTTGACGCCATCGGAAACGATCTTCAGCGCATCGATGTCGAGCCCGGAATCGGTTTCGTCGAGCACGCACAATTTCGGCTCCAGCAGCTTCATCTGCAGGATCTCCGCCCGCTTCTTCTCGCCACCGGAGAAGCCGACATTGAGCGGCCGCTTGAGCATCGCCATGTCCATGCTGAGCGAGGCGGCGGCTTCCTTCACGCGCTTCAAAAATTCCGGGATCTTCAGCGGCTCCTCGCCACGCGCCTTGCGTTGCTCGTTCATCGCCACCTTCAGGAATTCCATGGTGGCGACGCCCGGTATCTCCATCGGATACTGGAAGGCGAGGAAAATGCCTGACGTGGCGCGCTCGGCCGGATCCATTTCGAGGATCGACTGGCCGTTGTAGAGGATGTCGCCTTCGGTCACCTCATAGTCCTCGCGACCGGCGAGGATGTAGGACAGCGTCGATTTGCCCGAGCCGTTCGGCCCCATGATCGCGGCAACCTCGCCGGCTTTCACCGTCAGGTTCAGACCGCGGATGATTTCGGTGCCGTCATCGACGATGCGGGCGTGCAGGTTTCTGATTTCAAGCATTTTTTCGTTTCCTGAATATCTGTCCGGTCAGCCGACCGAGCCCTCAAGCGAGATACCGATCAGCTTCTGCGCCTCGACAGCGAATTCCATCGGCAGTTGCTGGATGACGTCCTTGACGAAGCCGTTGACGATCAGCGCGATCGCCTCCTCTTCAGGGATACCGCGCTGCATGACGTAGAATTTCTGGTCCTCGGAAATCTTCGACGTGGTCGCTTCGTGCTCGAACTGCGCCGTCGAATTCTTGGCTTCCATGTAGGGCACGGTGTGCGCGCCGCACTGGTCGCCGATCAGCAGGGAATCGCAGTTGGTGAAGTTGCGGGCGTTGGTCGCCTTGCGGTGCGCCGAGACCTGGCCGCGATAGGTGTTCTGCGAGAAGCCGGCGGCGATGCCTTTGGAGATGATGCGGCTCGACGTGTTCTTGCCGAGGTGGATCATCTTGGTGCCGCTGTCGACCTGCTGATAGCCGTTCGACACGGCGATCGAATAGAATTCGCCGGAGGAATCATCGCCGCGCAGGATGCAGCTCGGATATTTCCAGGTGATCGCCGAGCCGGTCTCGACCTGCGTCCACGAGATCTTCGAGCGATCGCCACGGCAGTCGCCGCGCTTGGTGACGAAATTGTAGATGCCACCCTTGCCC
>NZ_RZQA01001016.1:0-1998 GCF_004022915.1 Mesorhizobium sp. M7A.F.Ca.US.006.04.2.1 | reverse complement strand
GCGCGGTAGCGCTTGGCGCCCATGTGCTTGGGCCAACCGGACGTCCCTTCACGCCGGAAACGATCGGCATGGCGGTGGCGATGCGCGACCTGAAGCAGCATCTGCGCGAGACCGGCGAAAGCAAGGGCTACAATGCCAGCTTCGCGCCGCAAGACCGGTCGCGGTTTCTGGGCGAACTCGATCGCATCTTGCGGCGTGCCATGAAATCGGCCACACCGGATTAGCGCTATCCAGGGCTGGAACCACCATGGCCGCCGAAGCTCCGATAGACAAACCCATGCAGCGCCACATGCTGTTTGCTGTGTCTGCCTGCTTCGGCGTCTTTGCGCTTCTGGTGGCGTTGCTGCTGCACGCTCCGCTTGCCTATTCGATCGGCGCCAACGCGTTCTTTGCCGCCTATGTCATTCTCGTCGTCGCCCAGATGCCGAAGTTCACCGGCAGGTATCTGAGCAAGAATGCGCGCGCCACCGACCAGCCGGTGCTGGTCATCTTCGCCGTGACGCTTGTCGTCGTCGGCGTTGCCGTTGTCGCATTGTTCCTGCTGATCAATCAGAAGGACAGAAGCCATCCCATCGAGCTCTTCTTCGCGCTGCTGTCGATCCCGCTCGGCTGGTTCACCATCCATGCCATGGCAGCGCTCCATTATGCTCATGTCTACTGGATGGATGGCGATGCGATGGATGCCGAGACCAGGAAGAAAATCCCGGTCGGCGGACTGCTGTTTCCGGGCGACAAACGGCCGGAGGGTTGGGACTTCCTCTATTTCTCGACGGTGATCGGCATGACGGCGCAGACCGCCGACACCAACATCTCGACGACGCATATGCGTCGTGTCGTGCTTGTCCACTCGATCCTGTCGTTTTTCTTCAACACGGTCATCGTCGCCGCTGCCGTCAATCTCGCCGTCAGCCTGGGCGGTCCGTAATAAATCCGTGATCGGATGAAACATCGGTTTGGATCGCGACGTATCAGGAGGACAATGAGCGCGCAGGCCATGCCGCGAGGCCGGGAGACGAAACACGATGGAATCCGTTGCCAGAAGCCAATCCGCCGCCGATCCAGGCGCTTCGGCGTCGAACGACAAAACGCTGATTTACCGGCAGTCGCGCTGGACGCGGCTGACGCATTGGCTGTGGGCGATCTCGCTGTTCTTCATGCTGTTGTCCGGCCTGCAGATCTTCAATGCCCGTCCGCAGCTCTATATCGGCAAGCAATCGGGCTTCGATTACAACAACACCATCTTCGCCATCGGCGCCGAGAACTCCGATGCGGGTCCGCGCGGCTACACGGAGATCTTCGGCAAGCGCTTCGACACCACTGGGGTGCTCGGCTGGTCGGGTCCGGCCGGCCAGGAGACGTCCCGCGCCTTCCCGTCCTGGGCGACCATCCCGTCCTACTATGATCTCGGCACTGCGCGCGTCATCCATTTCTTCTTTGCCTGGATACTCACCACGACGTTGATCGTCTGGTTTGTCGCCAGCACCGTGAACGGCCATTTGCGGCGCGATCTCGCGCCACGCCTCGACGATTTGAAGCGGTTGCCGCAAGACATCGTCGACCACGCCAAGCTCAAATTCCATCACACGCGCGAATACAACACGCTGCAGAAGATGGCCTATGGCGGGGTTCTGTTCGTGCTGCTGCCGCTGATGATCATCACCGGTCTGGCGATGTCGCCAAGCATGAACTCGGTGCTGCCTTTCCTCAACGATCTGCTCGGTGGCCGGCAGACGGCACGCACCATCCATTTCACCGTCATGGTGCTGCTGGTCGCCTTCTTCGTCGTCCATATCCTGATGATCCTGGCCGCCGGCCCGATCAACGAGCTGCGCTCGATCATCACCGGCTGGTACCGCACCGATCCTCCCGCACAGGACGACAATACAGCCGAGAGGAGTGCCTGACATGGCGAAGTTTGAGATCAGCCGCCGCAAATTCCTGACCGCTGCCGGCCTTGGCGCTTCCGGTATCATGCTGTCGGGCTGCGACGCCTTTGAC
>NZ_RZQA01001015.1:0-1999 GCF_004022915.1 Mesorhizobium sp. M7A.F.Ca.US.006.04.2.1 | reverse complement strand
ACCGCCACTGGGGTCACGACATCGGCGAGGAAGACAGCCCGCTGCAGGCAGGGCTTGGCTTTGCCGTGGCGTTCGACAAGCCAGGCGGCTTCATCGGCCGTGATGCGCTGTTGCTGCAGAAGGAGGCGGGCAAGCCGCGCCGCCGCTTGGTGCAGTTGCGGCTGCAGGCCGAAGATGCGCCTCTCCTCTATCATCACGAACCGATCTGGCGCGGCGGCAAGATCGTCGGTTCGGTCACCTCCGGCGCCTACGGCCACCGCATCGGCGCCTCGCTCGGCATGGGCTATGTCGAATGCGAGGGCGGTGTCGACGATGCCTGGCTGGCAGCCGCCCCTCTGGAGATCGAAATCGCCTGGAAGCGATACAAGGCCATTGCGCAGCTCAAGCCGTGGTACGATCCGAAGGGGGAACGCCTGAGACCGTGACAGAACCTCCTTTTGGATCAGTCGGAGGCCCTAAGTCCCAGCCACGCTGAAGGTCCGCTTCGGCTTCCGCTGACGCCTGAAGCTACCAGTCCGCTTTCGGCCCAGTCGTGACCGAGCATGGGCTGTCTGATTGAGACTTCTGCCTCGGCCAGCTAGCCGCCGGCACAAAATCAGCATCGTCGGCCTATAATGTCATCAAGAGCTTCGATCCTTGAAGCGGTTCCAGAGATGCATGCGGTTCGCGACCTGCACGGCGACCGGATGGAACGGAACCGGTTTCATGTTGGTGACCGGCAAAGGCATCTGCTCGTCCCGGCGCCGGCCTGCCGCCCAGCGGCCGATTTCCTGGCCAAGAGACATTGCCAATGCCACGCCGCGGCCGGAATAGACGCCGCCAAACACGAGGCCGGGTGCCAGGCGATAGAGGCGAGGTCTGCGATCAGGCACCACGGCAAAGGTGCCATGCCAGTATTCCACGATCGGCGGTTCGCCGCCGAATGCGCGAAAAGCCTTGCCCAGCATGCTCGAGACCTTGGCGCGACCGCGGTCGGCCTCGTCAAACCAGAATGTATGCGTGCCGCCGCTCACCAGCCGGCCGTCGACGTCGTAGTGGAAATAGCGGATGTCGTTGCGCATGTCGGACACCGCGGGGTTGCCGACAAGGATCTGGGTGCGCAGGCCTTCCGGCAGTGGGTTTGTCGCGGCCTGGAAGACCTTGAACGGCATCAGTGTCTTCTTCAGCCCAGCCCAGAGGTCGCCGGTAAGCGCATTCGTGGCAAGCACCACTTCTGGCGCCGTGACGCTTCCCGTTGCGGTGAAGACGCGCCAGCCGCCTTCCACCTTCTCGATGCCAGACGCCGCGGCGTTCTCGAAGATGGTCACGCCTTCGCGCTCAAGGGCGCCGGCAAGGCCAATGGTCATGGCGAACGGATTGATGTGGCCGGAATTGTGCACCATCCAGCCGCCGAGATAGGGGCTGCCGATGCGCGCGCTGGCTTCGGCCCGGTCAAGCCAGGAGACATTGGCGCCGAAGGCTTTCCACTCTTCGTAGAACTGGCGCGCGCGGGCAAGCGTGGTGTCGGTGTGAGCGGGCTGGATCCAGCCTTCCTGAACCTGGTGGGCGTCTATGTTGAAGCGCTGCATCAGGCCGAAGGCTACGCCGGCCGCATCCGCAACCATGCGATTGTAGTGCTCACCGATCGTCTTGCCGTAGACCGCCTCGAACTCCGCCGGCGAGGCCTTGGAATGGTGGGAGATGACAAGGCCGTTGTTGCGGCCCGACGCTGCCGATCCGATCTCGTTGCTCTCAAGCAGGATGACATTGACGCCGCTGTCGCGCGCGCCAAGTGCCGCGGCCATGCCGGTGAAGCCGCCGCCGACCACCAGCACGTCCGTCTTCAGGTCGCCTTGCAGCGCCGGTGCGGCCGGGCGCCTGTTCGCGGTCTTGCGCCACAGATGCGGCGTCTTCCAGTCGACCTCAAACATGAAGGACGTCCTCGCTGGCGCCGCCGAGATAGTGTTCCCTCAGGGCCGAATGCGCGGCCATTTCCTGCGCCGGGCCATGCAGCTTCACC
>NZ_RZQA01001014.1:0-2009 GCF_004022915.1 Mesorhizobium sp. M7A.F.Ca.US.006.04.2.1 | reverse complement strand
GCCTTTGCCGGAGCAGGCAGCACGGGCGCCTGTCGCTTTTTTCGCGCTTTTCGCGAAAAATCTATAAATTTTAACCAAGCCCGTTAGAGCATAATTTGCGAACGGGATGTTAGCGGAGGGAAATATCTGATGTAAGGACGAAGGCATGCGGGGGCTTGCAGGCAGTTTTATCGAGTCGCGGAGCGGCTCGTTCGCACCGATACTCATTCTTGCCATGATACCGTTGATCACGGCGATCGGCTTTTCCGTCGACTACACCTCCGCTGTCCAGACCAGGTCGACCGAGCAGGCGGCACTCGACGCCGCGATCCTGTCGATCACCACGATGGATACGGCCTCGACGAAGCCGCAGCGCCAGGTGGCGATGCAGGCTTCCTACGTGGCCAATGGTGGACAGGGCACCGCGACGCTGAACAGCTTCGACGTCAGCGCCAACGGCACCGCCACCGCGCAGGCCTCGGCAAGTTTCGCCATGCCGACCGTGTTCATGCAGATCGCCAGGATTCCCACGGTAACGGTCGGCGTCGCGTCGGCGGTGAGCAAGACGCCGGCGCTGGTCGAAGCTACGTTCAATGTCGATCACGTTTCGGGCTACTGGAACAAGACCATGACTCTGTACGGCCTTCCCTACGGTTGGACCTCCACGACCACGCCGACGGCCATGATGAAGGCCAACTATAACTACAAAGCGTATAGTTATTCCTATACGAGCGGTGGTAAGACCTATACCGCTGCCGAGCCGAAAGGTTACGGGACGACAACTATTACCACGGGACCAACCGATACGCTGGTTCAGACCCAACTGTGCACGACAGTAGGATCAACAACCGATTTCACGGCCACTGCGGGAGTTTACAAAAGCACCGCGGTGGCAAAAAGCGGAAAAACGAACGGCTCCACCGTCTATTTCAAGACGACGTGCGCGACCACGAATTCCGCCGGAAACAGCAGTGGCGCAACAATCAACGTGAGCACGATGGACAAGCTCTATCTGCAGATGGATGTGCCGTCCGGGCCGGTCAACCCGCTCAGGTCGAACAATACAGACACGTCGAACCGGCTCTACCTCGGCGCCGGGTACAGCACCGCGGCACAAAAGGCCCTGAACCCTTCCAAATACCTCCCCGTCGAGGTTGCCAGCAACACGGTCGTCGACATCTTCGCCGTGGTGCCCTGCAGCGAGACCAGCGATCAGGCATGGGAAGACGGCGGCAACAATCCTCCACTGCCAGACGTTACGAACGCCGACTTCTTCTACAGCGTGATGGGCAAGTGCGACTTCAACAAGCGACCGTCCGACACACTGCTGACGCAGTAGATGCTGCTCCTCTTGCCTTCTCCCCTTGCGGGAGAAGGTGGATCGGCGCGTAGCGCCGAGACGGATGAGGGGTGCTGGACGGAGCGCAATAGCCGGCTAATCTAAGCCATGCCGCATCAACCTGTCCCGCCAGCCAAACGAAGCTTCGCCCGTTCGCTCCGGTGTGTAATGACGGAAGCGGAAGACCGGCTGTGGCATGAACTGCGCGACCGCAGGCTCGACCGGATAAAATTTCGGCGCCAGGTTCCCATTGGAAAGTACATTGCTGATTTCGTCTGCTTCGAAGCACGCTTGGTCGTCGAGATCGATGGCAGCCAGCATGCGGAGTTGGAGTCTGACCGCGTCCGCAAAACTCACCTGGAAGAGAAAGGCTTTCGCATTTTGCGCTTTTGGAACGATGACGTTCTGAAAGACATGAACGCCGTTTGCGATACCATCATCGCCTATGTACGGGATACCAGCCTACAGCCTTGGCGGTAGGGGCGCGTTCTTCCCTTCTCCCCCTGTGGGAGAAGGTGGATCGGCGCGTAGCGCCGAGACGGATGAGGGGTGTTCCAGCGGAGTGAGACGTTGGCTTTCCCTGGAACACCCCTCATCCGTCGCCTGCGGCGACACCTTCTCCCACAGGGGGAGAAGGGAAGAACGCCTGCGGCCCGATCACAAACCGGTGAGCGCTGTAACGAAGGCGCCG
>NZ_RZQA01001013.1:0-2010 GCF_004022915.1 Mesorhizobium sp. M7A.F.Ca.US.006.04.2.1 | reverse complement strand
GGACAGCGGCAGCAGCATCGTGACTTTGGTCGACCCGGTGCCCAGCGACTGGGTCGCCTGGACGGGACCGGCACCGGCGGCGCCGTTCTGCCCGGCAGGCGCGGTAACCGCCGCCGGATCGAGCACTTCGGACACGCCGCCCTTCGACTGGCAGCCCGACACGATCGCGGCGAGCGCCAAGGCGATTGCCCATGTCCGCGGACGGTGGACCTGTCGGCCAGCTTCCATGAATGCTCCACCCCTATGTGCCGCCGGATATTGTTCCCGGTCTGGTCTTCAACGCATGTTACGGCGGACTTGCAGTGCCGTCTGTAGTTCTTTTAGCCGCCGAACAGCCTGCCTCTGAGCGCCCTGATCTGCCTTGCTTGCCCGGCACTTCGATAGTCGGCGCATTTCATGTATCGCGGCCCGGGCACGAACACGCGGCGCACGCAGACGCCCTTTGCCTGGGCAGGGGCTCCACCCTCCTCGCCTGGCGAAAATGCGGAAAAGCCGAACGTCGCCACCGGCAAAGGCCCGGTCACTTCGATCCCTTCCCTTGCCAGGATTGCCCGCGCACGCTGGCAGTAGCGGACTGAAAGGGCCGAGAACCGGCTTTCATTGTGCCCGGCGCGATACTTCATGACGGTGGTGCAGAGATCACCCGCGGCGAGCTTGTTGGCCTGTGCAAGATATTTGACCCCCAGCGCGATGTTGGCCGCCGGCGCGCTCAGATCGTCCAGTGAACCTCGAAAGCCGAGCATCCTGGCCGTCGCCGGCATCACCTGCATCAGGCCGACTTCGCCGTCACCGCCTTGCACGTCGGGATCGAAGCCGCTTTCGATCTCCATCACCGCATGCGCCAGCATCGGCTCCAGGCCATAGATCGATGCCTGGCAACTCGCAAATGCCTTGAAAGCCTGCCGGGTCCACTCCGTGGCCGGATCACAGCGCACTGGTTGCTTCAGGCCGGACGAAAGCTGTGGTTTCACGGATGGTCGTTCCAGCCAGTTGGCACTGGCCGGCGTGACCGTTTGGACAAAGCCAAACAACACGATCGCGCCCGCGACCGCCTTCAGGAAGGATCCGTCGGCTGTCATGATGGCCAACAGGCGTCGGTTCGCCTATCCGGTCAGTGCATGTACTCGACCATGCGATCGTGAAAACACTCGCATTTGTTGAGGGTGTCTTCGTCCTTGTAGTTCGTCTTCAGGTAGCCATAGGCCTTGCCGCAAGCGACCTTGGCCTCCGACGCCCAGACGAAGACGGGACGCGACGAGTTGATCCACTCCGAGCTGTTGGCGACGGCAACCGACTCGTCCATCAACTTCACAACCTCCTGCTTCAGATCGACGATGTTGTCGTTCAGCACCAGGTTGGAGGTGCCGACGACACGGCAATAGTCGCCCGTCGGACCATCGATGATGTCGGCGGCATACCCCGTCGACCCGACTGCCAGCAACAGCGTCGCAGCGGAAACAAGCAGTCTTGCAGAACGTTTCATGTTGAGCTCCCCTAAATATTAGCGACGTATAACATAATCGCGTGGTTGTGCGCTATGGCGTTACACCACGTTTGCCGTTGTCTGATGCTGGGTTATGCCGTCGTCGTAGAGCAGCGTGATCGTGTTGGCCGCGGGGTGGTTCGTGAGTTCCGCCACTTGGACAAAATTGGCCGGATCTCCCGATCCGCTCGTGTCGACACTCAGCACGCCGGTCCCTGCGTCGTAGTTGACGAAGTTGCCGACATTCGCAGGAGTCGAGTCGAACAGCGCTGTCAGGTCGATCTTGTCGCCGTCGCCGCCATTGAAGTCCGTGATCAGATCCTTGATGTCGAGGTTCTCAAGTCTGAACGTGTCGGCGCCCGTCCCGCCGGTGAGCGTGTCACTCCCGGCACCACCGACCAGCAGGTCGTTGCCGGCGCCGCCGATCAAAGTGTCGGCGCCGCCTTCGCCTCTGAGCGTGTCGTTGCCCAATCCGCCGGCCAGGTAATTGGCGCCGGAGTTTCCGTAGAGATAGTCATCGCCGGAAC
>NZ_RZQA01001012.1:0-2011 GCF_004022915.1 Mesorhizobium sp. M7A.F.Ca.US.006.04.2.1 | reverse complement strand
CGGCACCTATGAGAAGGGGAAGCTGGTTTACCGCGGTCGGGTGGGGACGGGGTTCACTCAGGCCTCCTGTCGAAGGAGAAGTTGCTGGCCGGCGATATACCGGTTGGGCTGGCTAGCGGGGAGGGCGACGGCGAGGACGGTCTCGTTGGGGACCAAGCGCCGTGACGGGGGGCGTCGTCGCGTTGTGATCCCAGAGACAGTCGATCCCTACGGCCAGGACGACTGGTCGTGCGGCAGCCGGTGATCGGGATCATGGACGGTGACCTTATCGCCTTCGACAAGACTGGCCGGAAAGACCACCAGGTTGGTGCCACCGGCGTGACGCTTTTGTCGATGCGAGCGATCTGGCGCCAGGCACAATCCCATTCCTGCCAAGCGCTGTCCCAGATCTCCGGGTCGAATCCCTGCGAAAGGTCCGCCACCTCAGGCGAGCGTGATCTTGTAGGCGGCAAGCGTTGCCGGCGGGACGATGCTGGCGCCCTGCTTGTATTCGTCAAGAGCCGTCTGGGTCGAACGAGACAGATAGAGTGCTTCGACGCATGGCCGGTTGAAACGACCGCCGTCGATCGCCGCGCCTGCACCGCTGATGGGCAGGAAAGCCCATTTGGGTGTCAGATAGCGATTCGTCTGGACCGACTCGGGTGATCCTCACCCACGCGCCCCATTTTCGAAATCCCGGATGAAGGCCAGGACTGCCTCGACCTGGCCGTCCGCGACGAGTTCGGCAGCCGTGCGATGACCATAGTCGGCAATCGGTTTATTGCGGTACCAAAAGATCGCCTTCTTGACGTCGCCGGTGAGTTCCGTTGCGGCCGAAATCACCTTCACCATCTCGCGCATCCGACCCTGCAGGCGCTCCGACGAGGGATTGCGCAGCGTGTTGCGGTGGACGCCGGTCAACTGCGCCAGGTTGGCCACCTTCACGCCAAGCGCCTGCGACAGGCGCTTCGGCGAGATATAAGGCGTGCGCGGCTCCTGCAGGCTGTCGACAAAACCTGAGACCACTTTCGATTGGGCCAGCTGTGCGTGGGTCATTACAAATCTCCGACCTCTCTCTTACGCACAATATACGCACATTCCTAGGCATAGAAAGAACAGCCTGACGCCTTTCCAGCGCACTGCTTGTGCTTCCCCATCCTCGTAGCGGATCCTAGCTAGCGGCAGCAATGCGCCTTCATCTCGGTCATTCCGTCCGACTTAACCTCCTGCCGAAAGCAGACTGGTTGTTAGCGATGCTGGCGTTGGGATTGCCGTTTGTGTTGGCCGTGAGATCAGTCTCGCGGTTTACTAAAAGCCAGCATTCTCAGAATTTGGTGGGTGAATCTATCCCCCGAAGAATGAGGGGGCGCTAGTACGGGGTAGTGTCGCTCCTTGTTCACACGGATCATTCGGTGATTCCGCTTCGCCTCAAAATGAGACTGACGCGGTCGATCCATATGTGGTTCGTCTCCGCTCCTTCGAGGGCGTTGCCCACGACACGCCAACGCTCAGCTCGTCGATGCGGTGCTGGGTAACGCATGCGGCGAAAGTGCAGACTTTTCAGGCGGAGAGGGAACCCTGCGTGTCTTCGGGATAGACCCCAGTGACGTAGATGGCGACGTGCTGTCTGTTGAAAGCGCGCCGCCCCCACGTATAAAGTCCTCCCCGTCAACAAACTATACGCAAAACTCGAGTATGGGAATTAGTGCAGTTCAATTTCGATTTCAGTGGCAACCGATTCCACTGATGGTTGGGGTTGTTGCTGAGTGGGACGGCGGCTTCGCGCCCCAATCTCCGCCCTCAAACGGGGTTGCACGGTCGCCCGATAGAAGACGCATATTTTGCATTGAAATGGGCGTCTTAGGCTCAAGATATGCATCGCCGGGGCCACCTCCAGAAGACTGCGAATGGATTGGCCAGCAGCACCGCATGATGTCGCGATGCGAGTCGCCGACGGCCTTGGCGAGGTCAATATCTCCTGGAGCGAAATATGGTTATAGATGTAACGTGCCGACGCGCATGACGTAATAAG
>NZ_RZQA01001011.1:0-2011 GCF_004022915.1 Mesorhizobium sp. M7A.F.Ca.US.006.04.2.1 | reverse complement strand
CCGCCTTGTAGAGATTGCCGAACTCGTCGCGGGCGTCGGAAAACACCTGCGGGCTCAGCGCATCCGACAGCACGTAGCGCTTGGTCAAAAGATTGCGGAACAGCTCGCTGCGCATATTGCCGATCTTGTCGATCAGCCCGCTGATGCGGATCGACAGGTTCTGTGCGCTGGCAACGACCGCGTTGATCTCGGCCTTTTCCGATGCAAGCGCCTGACGCTCGCCCGTCACGATGTCGGGCTCCTGCGGCTGGCCCGCCGCCGGTGGAGGACCCAGCACCTCGATGCGATTGTTGATCTCGGTGAGCCGCGAGCGGAATACCAGCGCACTGGTGAGTGCCGCCCGCGACAGATCCTCCAGCTGCAGACGGATCTCCACGAGTGAGGCATCGTCCTCACCGTCCTGCTGTATCTTCTTCTCGAGATCGTCCGTCTTGGCCGTTAGATCCTGGATGACCTTTTGCTGATCGGCGACCAAACCGGCCGAGCCCTGGCCGAGCGCTTGCGCCATCGCCTTAAACGAAAGCGGCGCCGAAACGACCAGCGTGAGTACCAGGATGAGACGAAGCAATCGGAAAAGCATGATTTGTTGGCGACTCATCGGCGGCAAAGGCAATTTGAAAGCCTGTCCTTGATAAACACGGCCCTATCATGGGGCAAGCCGTCGTATCGCGAGCCCAACCGATCACTCACGCCGAGTGATCCCATCCCGGGCGTCGGCCAGTCGAAAGGCGATGGCGCAATATTGGCTTTGCGGATGCGGCCTGCTCTATAGTCTGCCGCATCGCCCGAACCGGATGACATCAATGGCAGAGTACTCGGCCTTTTCGCTGCTCGCGAACGCGCTCAAGGGAAACAAGGATTGGAAGCCGGCATGGCGCAAGCCTGACCCGAAGGCGTCCTATGACGTCATCATCATCGGTGGCGGCGGTCATGGGCTGGCGACCGCCTATTATCTTGCCAAGGAACACGGCATCACCAATGTCGCCGTTGTGGAAAAGGGCTGGCTCGGTTCCGGCAATGTCGGCCGCAACACCACGGCCGTGCGCTCGAATTATCTGCTGCCTGCCAACACCCGCTTCTACGAACACTCGATGAAGCTGTGGGAGAACCTGTCGCACGAGCTCAACTACAATGTCATGTTCTCGCAGCGCGGCTGCCTGAACCTGGCGCACACGCCGGCCCAATTCGACGACTATGCAAGGCGCGGCAACGCCATGCGCCATCTCGGCGTGGATGCCGAACTGATGACGAAGGCTGAGATCAAACGCCTGATTCCGGCGCTCGATATCTCCGACAACGCGCGTTTCCCGGTGGTCGGCGGCCTGATGCAACGCCGCGCCGGCACCGCCCGCCACGATGCGGTGGCCTGGGGCTATGCGCGCGGCGCCGACAGGCGCGGCGTCGACATCATCGAAAATTGCGAGGTCACCGGCTTCCTGCGCGACGGCGACCGCATATCAGGCGTCACCACTTCGCGCGGCGACATCCGCGCCAGGAAGGTGGCCGTGGCGGTCGCCGGCAGCACCGGACGCGTCATGCAGATGGCCGGCATCGAGACGATGCCGATCGAGAGCCATGTGCTGCAGGCCTTCGTCACGGAATCGCTGAAGCCCTTCATCGACACGGTCGTCACCTTCGGCATGGGCCATTTCTACATGTCGCAGTCGGACAAGGGCGGCCTCATCTATGGCGGCGACATCGACGGCTACAACAGCTACGCCCAGCGCGGCAATCTGCCTGTCGTCGACGAGGTGATGAGTGAAATGCTGGCGTTGTTTCCGGGCCTCGCGCGCGTGCGCATGCTGCGCTCCTGGGGCGGTGTTTGCGATATGTCGATGGACGGCTCGCCGATCATCACCGCCGGCCCCCTGCCCGGCATGTATCTCAACTGCGGCTGGTGCTATGGCGGCTTCAAGGCGACGCCGGCTTCCGGCTGGTGCTTCGCCTGGACCATCGCCAAGGACCAGCCGCACGACCTCAACGCGCCCTTCACGCTCGACCGCTTCCACCG
>NZ_RZQA01001010.1:0-2019 GCF_004022915.1 Mesorhizobium sp. M7A.F.Ca.US.006.04.2.1 | reverse complement strand
GAAGCTGGACCATCGCCATCGGATGCGACAGGCTCTGCGCATCGGTTTCTAGCTGCAGTTCGTCGCCGCCGCGCTTGGCAGTGCGTGCCAGGATCTCGTAGACCGCCGCCGTCGTCGATTGCAGCGCCTTGATCGGTGGCTGGCCGGACAGGATGCGTGCCAGGTAGACGGCCGCCGTCAGATCGCCCAGGCCGTTCGGCGGCTTGTCGATCAGGCGGTGTTCGGCGAGCAGCGCCTGGCTGCTATCGAGCAGGAGGTTGCCGGTGCCGCCCGTCATCATCGACGGCGCCGAGGTGACCAGCATGGTCGATGGCCCGGCATGCAGCGCCGCCGCGATCACCGATTTCATGTCTGGCAACGCGGCGCCGGCCATCCATTCCAGTTCGTAGCGGTTAGGGGTGGCTATGTCGGCGATCGGCATCAGCCGATCGCGCATGGCGATGGCGGTCGGTTCGGGCACATAGAGGCCGCCCGAATCACCCATCACCGGATCGCAGATATAGACGGCGCCGGGCGTCCTTGCCTTGACCGCGGCGACCAGCGAGGCGACGGCCTCGGCCTGGCCCGCCTCGCCGAGATAGCCGGACAGCACGGCGCCGACCTCACCCAGCCATGGCGCCCGCTCGAGATCGGCCATCAGAGCCTTGAACTCGTCGAGCGGCGGCACGATGCGCGTCGCGCGCCCATGGCCGGGATGCCAGGGCAAGATGACGGTCGGCACCGCCCAGACCGGGAACCCCAGGGTCTCCAGCGCAAAGACGGCGGCACGGTTGCCGACCGAGCCACGCGCGACATGGCTGGAAATGACGATGACCGCACGCGGCGCGTCGGTTTGTTCGGCGCTCATTGTCGTTTGATTCCTAACTGCCCCGGATGACGTAAAGCACGAGCCAGACCATCAGGCCCAGCGCCAGCAGCAGGCCCAGCGTGCGGCCAAAGCGGGTGCCCCAGACTTCGATCGGATCGGCACGATCGGCATCGGCCGCGGTGACGTGATCGTGCATGCCTTTCGCTGCCCGCGCTACAAACGAGTTGCCGGCCGGATCCGTCTCGCGCGCAATGCGCTCGAGGATACGGCGCGATTCCTTGTCGCTGTCCTGGCGTTCCGCCATGATGATGTCCCGTTTTGCCGGACCTTATCGCGTTCGCACGGCCAATCACAGAGCCTTGCAGCGGCACCGGGCGTGCCAGGCGAGGGGCTGCCGGCGCGGGCGGTTTTCTTGCGCGCTGATTGTGGTAATGCTTCGCGTGCAACTTCTACCGAGGGACCCCATCATGTTTGCCCAGCGCCTTGCCTTGCCGTCCACGTTCCGCACGCTGCCCGCCTTCCTGATGATGGCGATCGTGCTGCCGCTGCTTGCAGGCTGCGGCTATAACACCATCCCGACGGCGGAAGAAAATGCCAGGGCGGCATGGAGCGAGGTGCTGAACCAGTATCAGCGCCGCGCCGACCTCATCCCCAACCTGGTCGAGACGGTCAAGGGCTATGCCTCGCATGAAAAGGATACGCTCGACGCGGTGGTCGAGGCGCGCGCCAAGGCAACGCAGATCACGGTAACACCGGAAACGCTGAAGGATCCCGAAGCCCTCAAGAAGTTTCAGGATGCCCAGGCGGGGCTGACCAGCGCGCTGTCGCGGCTGATCGCGGTCTCGGAGGCCTATCCCGACCTCAAGGCCAATCAGAACTTCCTGGCGCTGCAGGCGCAGCTCGAAGGCACCGAGAACCGCATCGCGGTGTCGCGGCGCGATTACATCCAGGCGGTCAGGGACTACAATCTGACGCTGAGGACGTTCCCCTCGATGCTGTGGGCGACCTTCTGGTTCCGCGGCAACGAGCCCTTCGCCAATTTCACCGTCGCCGAAGACAAGATGCAGCCGCCGAAGGTCGATTTCGGCACGAAGCAGGGCGGGTGAACGTCCACTGTCATCGGAATAAATCCCCCGAAATGACGGGCTGCTGGCGTGCAAACACCCCCCTCTGTCCTACCGGACATCTCCCCCTCAAGGGGGGAGATTGGC
>NZ_RZQA01000100.1:0-11229 GCF_004022915.1 Mesorhizobium sp. M7A.F.Ca.US.006.04.2.1 | reverse complement strand
CACCGGCACCAGGCCACGCAGCACGCTGTCTTCGTGATGGCCGCCATGCTGCATGTCGAGCGTGACGGCATCGAAACCCTGCTTGGCGACGATCTCGACCGTCAAGGCATCCGGCACACCGGACCATGCGGTGAACAACGTTTCATCGGCCGCGAGGCGGGACTTCAGGGACATGAACTCTTTCCTTGTTAGCGACCGCAGTTTCAGCCGGAAACCGCGGCAAAGGCAAAGAAAAACCGCCCGGATAGGCCGGGCGGTCGATTGGTCCAGCGTATGGCCGCGGGATCAGCGCATGGCCCGGATCAGGTGTTCTTGATCTGCTCGATCGCCTGCGCCATCAGTTCGTCCATGGTGCGGCGGATCTGGTGGTCCGACTGCTCGACGCCGGCCGCGTCGAAATCCCCGCGGATCTTGCGGAACACGTCGTGGTCGCCGGCCTCCTCGATGTCGGAGATAACCACTTCCTTGGCATAGGCGTCGGCATCGGCGCCGGACTTTCCGAGCTTTTCGGCGGCCCACAGGCCGAGCGCCTTGTTGCGGCGCGCCGAGGCCTTGAACCGAAGCTCCTCGTCGAATGCGAATTTACGCTCAAAGCCCTCTTCACGGTCTTTCATGCTGCTCATGGCGTCCCTCCGGGTCAAATTCGATTCGTTGGCGGTGAATATGTGCGTTGTCAAAGCACAAACCAAAAGGTCGCGGGCCGGTCAATATGCTTCATCGCATGCTGCGCTGCGGCATTTCAGTCCCGAAAGCGGTTGATTGGAAGGATTTGCCGATTGAGCAAACGATGTGATTGGGATAGACCCGGCATTGAACCCTACCGTAGCCGCACTATTTCAGGCAGACGGACAGGAAATGGTCTGATACCGCCTGTCCGGAACCTCAGAGAAAAATCAGATGAAAAATCGCCGCCGCATTTATGAAGGCAAGGCCAAGATACTCTATGAGGGACCCGAACCGGGCACGCTTATCCAGTTCTTCAAGGATGATGCAACCGCGTTCAACAAGAAGAAGCATGAGGTCATCGACGGCAAGGGCGTCCTCAACAACCGCATTTCCGAGTATATTTTCAACCATTTGAACCGCATGGGCATTCCGACCCATTTCATCCGCCGGCTGAACATGCGCGAGCAGTTGATCAAGGAGGTCGAGATCATTCCGCTCGAAGTGGTGGTGCGCAATGTCGCCGCCGGCTCGCTGTCCAAGCGGCTCGGCATCGAGGAAGGCACCGTTCTGCCGCGCTCGATCATCGAATTCTATTACAAGGCCGACGCGCTCGACGACCCGATGGTGTCGGAAGAGCACATAACCGCGTTCGGCTGGGCGAGCCCGCAGGAAATCGACGACGTGATGGCGCTGGCCATCCGCGTCAACGACTTCCTCTCCGGCCTGTTCATGGGCGTCGGCATCCAGCTCGTCGACTTCAAGATCGAATGCGGCCGCCTGTTCGAAGGCGACATGATGCGCATCGTCGTCGCCGACGAGATCTCGCCGGACTCCTGCCGCCTGTGGGACGTGGCGACGCAGGACAAGCTCGACAAGGACCGTTTCCGCCGCGACATGGGCGGCCTCGTCGAGGCCTACCAGGAAGTTGCCCGCCGCCTCGGCATCATGAACGAGAACGAGCCGCCGCGCCCGACCGGCCCGGTGCTCGTCGCCTCGACCGACGGCCTCAAAGGCAAGCCGCACTGATCGCGGTTTGCGACCCGATAATCAGAACAGGAGCATGTCCAGCGTGATCAAGGCCCGCATTACCGTCACCCTCAAGAACGGCGTGCTCGACCCGCAGGGCAAGGCGATCGAACACGCATTGTCCGGCCTGGGCTTCGGCGGCGTCGGCACGGTGCGGCAGGGCAAGGTGTTCGATGTCGAGCTGGCGGAAAGCGACAAGGCCAAGGCCGAAGCCGACCTCAAGGCCATGTGCGACAAGCTGCTGGCGAATACGGTGATCGAGAATTATAGTGTGACGCTTACCTAAGGCTGTGCCGGAGGCACGGATGCCTGAAGTCACGAATGAACTGATGTACGAGCTTCTCGAGATTGTAGCGATCAGGCTTGCAGGCGTTGAGCACGCAAACGGACGTCAACAATATCTACGCGATAGCAGGCCGTATCGATCAACATCTTGAACGGATTGAGCAGCGCCTCGAGTTGCGCTAACTCGCCGAAGCACAAAGGCCTTACGAACGAAATGAAATCAGCCGTCGTCCTCCTGCCTGGCCTCAATCGCGACCGCGACATGATCGCGGCGCTGACCAAGATTTCGGGAACACCGCCGGTCACCGTCTGGCAAACCGACACCGAAATCCCCGATGTCGATCTGATCGCCATTCCGGGCGGTTTTTCCTTCGGCGACTATCTGCGCTGTGGCGCGATCGCCGCGCGCATGCCGGTCATGCGGGCAGTGGCCGAAAAAGCGGCCGCGGGCGTGACGGTCATCGGCGTCTGCAACGGTTTCCAGATCCTGGTCGAGGCCGGCTTGTTGCCGGGCGCCTTGATGCGCAACACCTCGCTGAAATTCGTCTGCCGGCAGGTGAAGCTCGAGATCACCAATGCCAACACCATGTTCACCCGCCGCTATCAGCCGGGCCAGATCATCCGCTCGCCGGTCGCGCATCATGACGGCAATTATTTCGCCGACGCCGACACGCTTGCCCGTCTCGAAGGCGAAGGCCAGGTGGTGTTCCGCTATGCCGAGGGCACCAACCCCAACGGCTCGATCAACGACATTGCCGGCATCGTCAACAGCCAAGGCAATGTGCTCGGGCTGATGCCGCATCCGGAAAACCTGATCGAAGCAGCCCATGGCGGTACCGACGGCCGCGGACTGTTCGAGAGCGCCCTCGGCATCGCTGCCTGACGATATCGAAGCGAACAGCTTGAAAACAGCCGGACATTCCTGTCTCTTTGGAGCAAGTCTGGTTCATTGGGGAGAGAGACGGTCATGAAACTCTATTCGCGGCCGTTGTCGCCCTACTCGTCGATCGTGCGGGCATTGGCCTACATCAAGGACGTACCACTCAAGATCATCGCGCCGCCGCCCGGTTTTCCCATCCCGGAAGAGTTTCGCGCCATCTCGCCGATGAACCGGATTCCGGTGCTGATCACCGGCTCGGGCGAGACGATTGTCGAATCGGTGGTCATCGCCGAATATCTCGAGGAACGGTTTCCAGAACCGGCGCTGCTGCCCCCCGATTCCAAGGACCGTGCGCTGGTGCGCATGTTCGCCCGCATCACCGATCTCGATGTGCTGACCCCGTTGATGAAGCTTTTCGAGCTTCATTCCGTGCCGAAGCGCAACAATGCCGAGATCGACGCTCAGTTCGCCCGCCTGCATCATGGACTGGCGGCAATCGAGGCCCGTATGGCGCAAGGGCCCTTCGCACTCGGCGACGACATCAGCTTCGCCGATGCCTGGCTGACGCCGACGCGGTTCATCTTCAACAATTTCCGCGCCATGACAGGACGCCACGACCTGCTCGACGCCTATCCCAAATTCGACGCCTACCAGCAGATCGCCTCGCAACACCCGGCATTGTCGCGTGTGTGGGGCGAGATGACCGACGGCTTGAAAATCTTCCTGTCCGAGCTTGAGATGGGTGCCGCTTGATCAAGTCGAGGACGATCGCGCTGGTCGCCGCGGCGGGCTTTGTGCTGGCATCCTGCCAGTCGACGCCAAAGAGCACGCCTGTTCCCTCGGGCAAAAGTGCAGCGCTGCTGGCCATGGAACAAGTGGCGATCGCCGCCCACAAATGCTGGATCGCCAGCAAGGACCCGGCCTTCAAACCGTATCAGATGGCCAATGAGCTGAATTCGTTCAGCGGCACGCCGCGTTTCCTGCTGGTTCCGGCCAAGCACTATGGCGGCAAACCTTTGCTGGTCGTGCAGGCGCAAGGCAATTCTAGCCGTGTCGACGTCTTCGGACCGCTGATGAACGATCCGCTCGGCGCCCGCATCGGCTCCGACATTTCCCGCTGGCAGGCCGGCAATCCGGCCTGCGCCGCGACGGCCTAGCCCATGGGCCGCTTTCTGCAGATTGTGGGGCTGGTCATCGGTCTGGCCGGGCTCATCCTGCAGTTCTGCATCAGCATTCCTGCATCGATGGAAGCAGGCCGCAGCCTGCTTGGCTCCGTCATTTTCGTCTTCAGCTTCTTCACCATCCTGACCAACATCGGCGCGGTGCTGGTGTACACGTCGCTGCTGTCACCCACCTTCTATGCCTGGCTGCCGGCCTTTGCAGGGGCGCGGATGCGCACCGGCGTTGCGGTTTCGATCGCACTGGTCTTCATCATCTACGCAACGGTTCTGGCACGACTCTGGCAGCCGCAGGGACTGTTCCTGCTCTGCGATGTTCTCCTGCACTACGTCACGCCGGTGCTGTTCGTGCTGTGGTGGCTGATATCGGGCGCCGACGGCCGGACACGCTGGAGCGACATTTCGTGGTGGGTGATCTATCCCATCGCTTATCTGGTCTATGCGCTGGTGCGGGCGCCGCTTGCCGGCGAGGTGCCCTACCCTTTCCTGAACATCGCCAAGAACGGCGCGACCAGCGTCGTCATCTCAGCTGCAGCCATCACCGGACTTTTCCTCGTGCTGTGCGTGGTCGCCGTCCTTGCGGACCATGCCGTTGCACGCACCAGGGCGTCGAGGGTCCGTTAGAACTGTGCGGACCTTCTGTCCGGATTTCCCGGGACCATCATCTTTCCCAAACCGGTTCCCACTTTTGGGATCACGGTCAGTCCCAGAACGGCCTGATGCCCTCGCGGTGGGCGTCGCAGCGCGTGACGCCGATATCCTTGAGCTGGTCGTCGGTCATCTCCAGCAGAGCCAACCGGCTGCGGCGGCGATCCAGCAGGTTGTCGATCCATCCTGCCAGCGACCTCAGCACGCGCACAAGGCGGCTGACAAAGCCGCGCTGAGCCGACGGGCGTGTCGATTGGGCCGATAATGCAGCGCTCGAATGACGTATTGTCGCAATTGTATTCATTTTCTTTCTGCCAAAGTCCTAAATTGTACCCTTTTGGCACGCGATTGATATGTATTGACTCATCTATCGGTGCAATATAGAAAATTGTCACCATGACAAATTGGCTTCCAGATCTCACTGCCGGCTCCGGCCCGCTGTATCAGCGGCTGGCGGATTCCATCGAGACGGACATCGATCGGGGCGTGATCGATGCCGGCGCAAAGTTGCCGCCGCAGCGCGACCTCGCCTACGACATCGGCACCACCGTCGGCACGGTCGGCCGGGCCTATCAATTGCTGCGCGAGCGTGGGCTGGTGAGCGGCGAGGTCGGGCGTGGAACCTATGTGCTCGGCCAGCGCGCGAAGCCGGATTTTCCGGCTCCGGACGTCGGCGGCGAAGGCACGCGCTATATCGATGCGCCTAAAGGCAAGCTGCGTTTCGACAGCACCGCAGCACCTGATATCGGCCAGGGCGACATTGTCGCCGGTGTCCTGTCGCGCACGGCGCAGGACCATCCGCATGAGATTTCGAGCTACACCAGGGATTTCCCCGAACGATGGTACGAAGCCGGCGCCCGCTGGTTGGCGCGCAATTCCTTTCGCCCGGATGCCGACACCATCGTTCCCACGCTCGGCACCCATGCGGCGGTGATGGCGGCGATCGCGGCGCTCACCATGCCTGGCGACTATGTTGCCTTCGAGCACCTCACCTACTCGCAGGTTTCCCGCAGTGCCGGCTTGATCGGCAGGCGCACCGCGTTGGTGGCATCGGACGATGAAGGCATCGATCCGCAGGATTTCGAGCGCGTCTGCGCGCAAAAGCATCCCAAAATGATCTTCCTGATGCCGACGGCGCAGAATCCGACGCTGGCCACCTTGTCGGCGGCGCGCCGCGAAGCGATCGCCCATGTCGCACGCGAATACAATGTCGTCCTCATCGAGGACGACCTCTATGGCAATCTGACCGATGATCCGACGCCGTTGCTGGCCGAATATGCTCCTGAGAGGACCATTGTCGCGGGCGGCCTGTCGAAGTCGGTCGCAGCCGGTGTGCGCGGCGGCTGGCTTTCCTGCCCGCCCGCCTACCGCCACCGCATCCGCGTCGCCCACAAGATGATGACCGGCGGCATGCCCTTCCTGCTGGCGGAGGTGAATACAAGGCTGGTGCTGTCCGGTCAGGCGGATGAGATACGAAAGCGCAGCATCGCCGAAATCAGCGCCCGCATCGCCATCGTACGCGAGACTTTGGCCGGCTTCGCCTTCAAGTCGCATGACAGGGTGCCCTTTGTCTGGCTGACCCTGCCCGACCCCTGGCTTTCCGGCACCTTCAAGAACGCTTGCCTGGAGCACGGCGTGCTGATCGACGACGAGGACGAATTCAAGGCCGGCCGTTCCGAGCAGGTTTTCCATGGCGTCCGCTTCGGCGTTTCGCAGCCGAGACAGCGCGGGGATATCGCTGAAGGCGTTGCGGTGATCCGGCGACTTCTCGATGAAGGCCGCGCCGGCTACGACAGCTTCTCCTGACACTGCGTGGCTTTGTCCGGTTTTCCGTCGTTTTTCGTCAATCCATGGGTGTATCGGCCGCAAGGCTTGCGATAAGACGGGACTCAAAATCCCAACGTCCCGGATAAAAATCGCCGCCCATGACCATTTCCAATTCCGTGCCGATCACCCCCGAGCTCATTGCCTCACACGGGCTCAAGCCCGACGAGTACCAGCGCATTCTCGACCTCGTCGGGCGCGAGCCGAGCTTCACCGAACTCGGCATCTTCTCGGCGATGTGGAATGAGCACTGCTCCTACAAATCCTCGAAGAAATGGCTGCGCACGCTGCCGACCACCGGACCTCAGGTCATCCAGGGGCCGGGCGAGAATGCTGGCGTGGTCGACATCGGCGATGGCGACTGCGTCGTCTTCAAGATGGAGAGTCACAACCACCCATCCTACATCGAGCCCTACCAGGGTGCGGCGACCGGCGTCGGCGGCATATTGCGCGACGTCTTCACCATGGGCGCGCGGCCGATCGCGGCGATGAATGCGCTGCGTTTTGGTGCGCCCGACCATCCCAAGACCAGGCACCTCGTTTCAGGCGTGGTTTCCGGCGTCGGCGGCTATGGCAACGCGTTCGGCGTGCCGACGGTCGGCGGCGAGGTCAATTTCGATGCCCGCTACAATGGCAACATCCTGGTCAACGCCTTTGCAGCGGGCCTTGCCAAGACCGATGCGATCTTCCTGTCCGAAGCCAAGGGAGTCGGCCTGCCGGTCGTCTATCTCGGCGCCAAGACCGGCCGCGACGGCGTCGGCGGCGCCACCATGGCTTCGGCCGAATTCGACGACAAGATCGATGAGAAGCGTCCGACAGTGCAGGTCGGCGATCCCTTCACCGAAAAGTGCCTGCTGGAAGCCAGCCTCGAACTGATGGCCTCGGGCGCCGTCATCGCCATCCAGGACATGGGTGCGGCCGGCCTCACCTGCTCGGCGGTCGAAATGGGCGCCAAGGGCGACCTCGGCATCGAGCTCGATCTCGACAAGGTGCCGGTGCGCGAAGAGCGCATGAGCGCCTACGAAATGATGCTTTCGGAAAGCCAGGAGCGCATGCTGATGGTGCTGCGTCCGGAAAAGGAAAAGGAAGCCGAGGCGATCTTCCACAAATGGGGGCTCGACTTCGCCATCGTCGGCAAGACCACCGACGATCTGCGCTTCCGCGTGCTGCACCAGGGCGACGAGGTTGCCAACCTGCCGATCAAGGATCTTGGCGACAAGGCTCCGGAATATGACCGGCCGTGGATCGAACCGAAGAAGCCGGCGCCGCTGGCCGCCAATGACGTTCCGCAAGCCGATGTTGCAGACGCGCTGCTGAAGCTGCTCGGCGGTCCCGACCTGTCTTCGCGCCGCTGGGTGTGGGAGCAGTATGACACGCTGATCCAGGGCAATTCGCTGCAGCTTCCAGGCGGCGATGCCGGCGTGGTGCGGGTCGAAGGCCATGCGACCAAGGCGCTCGCCTTCTCGTCCGACGTGACGCCGCGCTATTGCGAGGCCGACCCTTACGAGGGCGGCAAGCAGGCGGTGGCCGAATGCTGGCGCAACTTGACCGCCACCGGCGCTCTGCCGCTGGCCGCAACCGACAACCTCAATTTCGGCAACCCGGAACGGCCCGAGATCATGGGCCAGCTGGTCGGTGCCGTGAAGGGCATCGGCGACGCCTGTCGTGCGCTCGAATTCCCGATCGTCTCCGGCAATGTCTCGCTCTACAACGAGACCAACGGCCAGGGCATCCTGCCAACCCCGACCATCGGCGGCGTCGGCCTGATCGCCGATTGGTCGAAGATGGTGCGGGCCGGCTTTGCGGCCGAGGGCCAAATGATCCTGCTGGTCGGCGCGCCGGCGTCCTGGGGAACGCATCTCGGGCAATCGGTCTATTTCAGGGACATACACGGCCGCACGGATGGACCGCCGCCGCCGGTCGACCTCGAGCATGAAAAGCGCGTCGGCGACCATGTGCGCGCGCTCATCGCCTCCGGCATCGTCACGGCGGCGCATGACGTTTCCGATGGCGGTATCGCGGTGGCTTTAGCCGAAATGGTGATGGCGTCCGGCATCGGCGCCACCGTTCCCGGCCTTGTCGGCACCGACCCGATCCCGGTCTGGTTCGGCGAGGATCAGGGCCGTTATCTGCTGACGCTGTCGATCGACCCGCATGGTGACGAATGGGACGCCATTCGCAAGCAGCAGGGCGAGCTTGGCATCTTCGCGCCGTGGATCGGCTCCACAGGCGGCAGCGCGCTGAAGCTTGGCGACGCCAGGGCAATCCCGGTCAGCGAACTCTCCTCGGCTCACGAAGGCTGGTTCCCGCGCTTCATGGATCAGGCTAGTTGACCACACTGGCTGCCCGGGCGCTGCTTGCAGTCGTTTTCTGGCCGTCGCTGTTCTTCTTCTGGTTCCTGGGACCGTTCGTCTTTTTCCTGCTGTCGACAACCTCGAGCGAGGTTTGTATGCGGCTGGAAACACGTGCGGAGTTCCTTGCCGCGGCGAACGGCGCCGTCCCGATGCTGGCGCTGCAGAACCTCCTCTACGCGGTCCCGATCATCTGCCTGGTGCTCTGGGGCCGCCTTTTCCCGGATCCGGCACGGGCAAGGCACATCGTCACCTGCGTCAAGCTTTTCGCCGGCACGGTGGTCGTGGGCGCGTTGTGGGAGTACGGCTCGTCGCTCATCTGCGACGGCCATGGCCAAGGGTTCTTCTCGCCGGCTTGGCAAATGACGAGCTATCTCCCCATTGTCAGCCTGCTGCTCAACGCGCCGCTCTATGTGCTTGCCTTCGGCCTTGGCCGCGCTTTCTCGACACGCGAGGACGTTGCCGAGGATGAAGCAAGCCCACCGGCCTAGTCTTTCTCTGAAGCCGTGTGGCCGTTGGCGGGACAGAACGGCTTCAATCCGGACCGGAAAGGCTTTAGGCTCACCCGACTCTCATCTTATGGCCGGCTACCGGCCGCTCGAAACAGGATTTTGCCATGGCAATGGATGCCCACGACATCGAAAAACTGATCAAGGACGGCATTCCGGACGCCAAGGTGACGATTCGCGATCTCGCCGGCGACGGCGACCACTATGCGGCCGAGGTGGTGGCCGAGAGCTTTCGCGGCAAGAGCCGCGTCCAGCAGCACCAGATGGTCTATGACGCGCTGAAGGGCAATATGGGCGGCGTGTTGCACGCACTGGCGCTGCAGACCAGCGTTCCCGACTGACCCTTAGCGCTTGGCCCAACACGGCTCATCCTTTGCGCCATTTCAGCCACGGCGCGGCTAACGTCTTGTTTCGAGCAATCGTTGGGTTTATTTGAAGGGTATGTTTCGAGCCTGACTCCCACAGGCGGGAAAGGATATTCCATGAGCGGCATCAACGACTACATCGACAATGAAGTGAAGGGCAACGACGTCGTCCTTTTCATGAAGGGCACACCTGGTTTCCCGCAATGCGGATTTTCCGGCCAGGTCGTCCAGATCCTCGACTATATCGGCGCCGACTACAAAGGCGTGAACGTCCTGGACTCGGCTGAACTGCGCCAGGGCATCAAGGAATACTCCAACTGGCCGACGATCCCTCAGCTCTACGTCAAGGGAGAATTCGTCGGCGGTTGCGACATCGTGCGCGAGATGTTCCAGGCGGGCGAGCTGCAGACGTTCCTCGTCGAGAAGGGCGTCAGCGTCAAAGGCGCCGCCTGATTTCTGTTTTGTGCGTGCCCTAAATCGACGTTGATTTTCGGGCATCGAGCACCAGGCACCGGGGCAACCTCACCTCGGCAATTTTCATGTCCTGACCCCAGGACCAGGACGAGCCAATGCGCCGGCCCGCCGGCGCATTTTCGTTTGAAAGATCGGACTTGCCGTGGACCAGCCAAGACCAGCGCCGCAATCGGCAAGCAAACTGCCCATTCCGCGCTGGGAGTTCATCGCTCTGTGCGCGGCACTGATGGCGCTGAACTCGCTGGCCATCGATATCATGCTGCCGGCTCTGCAGCAGATCGGCGCCTCGCTCGGCGTCGAAAATGAAAACCACCGGCAGTATGTCATAACGGCGTACATTCTGGGCTTCGGCGGCGGACAGCTATTCTTCGGGCCGATCTCGGATCGCTTCGGACGTCGCGCACCACTGGTCGCCGGGCTGGTGATTTATGTCGCCGCGGCTGCGGCCGCCGCCGTTGCACCAAGCTTTGAAACACTTCTGCTGTGCCGGGCCGTGCAAGGCATCGGTGCAGCCGCCACCCGCGTCATCGCGGTCTCGATCGTGCGCGATACGTTCGACGGCCGGCGCATGGCCGAGGTGATGTCGCTGATCTTCATGGTGTTCATGGCGATACCGGTCATTGCTCCCGGCATCGGCCAATTTATCATGCTGTTTGCGACCTGGCATTGGATCTTCGTCACCATGGCCGTCGGTGCGCTGCTCGTCTCGGCCTGGTCGCTGCTGCGCCTTCCTGAAACGCTGCATCCCGAACATCGCCGGCCGCTGACGCTCAACTCCATTGTCGGCGGGTTTCGTATCGTTCTCACCAACCGCATTGCGATCTGCTATGCCTTCGCCAGCACCTTCATTTTCGGCGCCATGTTCGGCTTCATCGCTTCGGCGCAGCAGATCTATGTCGACATTTTCAAAGTCGGCGAGATGTTCCCGGTCATCTTTGCTGGGGTTGCGGGCGTGCTCGCCTTCTCCAACTTTCTGAACTCGCGCCTTGTCGGCCGCATCGGCATGCGCCGCCTGTCGCAGAG
>NZ_RZQA01001009.1:0-2023 GCF_004022915.1 Mesorhizobium sp. M7A.F.Ca.US.006.04.2.1 | reverse complement strand
GATCAAGGCGCCGTTCATGGCCATGATCATCGGCACGATTGCCTCGGTCGAAGGCATGAAGGTCGGCGGCAGCGCCGAATCGCTCGGCCAGCACGTCACCGCCTCTGTGGTGAAGTCGATCTTCGTCGTCATCATCCTCGACGGGCTTTTTGCCATGTTCTACGCAGCGATCGAGTTCTGAGATGAAGCTGCGAAACAGGAAAAGGGCGGGTGCATTGGCGGATGACGCGGGCGAGGGCGATATCGTGCTTTCCGCGCACGACATCAGCGTTTCCTTTGCCGACAAGCTTATCCTCGACAGACTGTCGCTCGACATAAGGCGCGGCGAAATCCTTGGATTTGTCGGCGCCTCGGGCGCTGGCAAATCCGTTCTACTGCGCACCATTCTCGGCCTGACGCGCAAGCAGTCGGGCACCATCAAGCTGTTCGGCGTCGATATCGAGAAGGCTGATGATGCCGAGCGTCTGCGCATCGACATGCGGCTTGGCGTGTTGTTCCAGCACGGCGCCCTGTTCTCGGCGCTGACGGTGCTGGAAAACGTCCAGGTGCCGATGCGCGAATATCTCGACCTGCCGCGAAAGCTGATGGACGAACTGGCGATGCTCAAGATCGAGCTGGTCGGGCTGCCGCCCGACGCGGCGCAAAAATTCCCATCCGAACTGTCCGGCGGCATGATCAAGCGCGCCGCACTGGCGCGGGCGCTGGCGCTCGATCCCGACATCGTCTTCCTCGACGAGCCGACATCGGGTCTCGATCCGATCAGCGCGGCGGAGTTCGACGAGCTGGTGGTCAAGCTGCGCGACACGATGGATCTGACCGTCTACATGGTGACGCATGACCTCGACACGCTGTTCACCGCTTGCGACCGGGTGGCCGTGCTCGGCAAGAAGAAAGTGCTGGTCGAAGGCACCATCGACGACATGCTGAAGAGCGAGGAACCGTGGGTAAAATCCTATTTCCGCGGAAAACGCGCCCGGCAACTTGATCTTGCGGCGCGCGCATAGCCATAAGTGGGACAATGGAAACCAGAGCCAACTACGTCATTGTCGGCATCTTCACGCTGGCCGCGATCCTGGCGGCGTTTGCCTTCGTCTACTGGACGGCGGCGATCGGCGACAAGGGCGAGACGACGTTGCTGCGCGTGCGCATTCCGGGCTCGGCCTCCGGGCTCGGCCGCGGAAGTTTCGTGCTGTTCAACGGCGTCAAGGTCGGCGACGTCAAGCGCGTCTATATCGATGTCGACAATCCGACGGTTGCCATCGCCGATACCGAGATCGACCGCATGACGCCGATCACCAAATCGACGCAAGCCGATATCGGGCTTGCCGGCCTGACCGGGCAGGCCAACATCGAGCTCAAGGGCGCCGATCCCAAGGAGGTAAAGCTCCTCGACCAAGCGGAAAAGGAAGGCAAGGTCGCCGAGATCGTCGCCAACCCGTCGGCGGTGACCAACCTCTTGCAGACGGCGCAGAATATTTTTACCCGCGCCGACAAGGTGCTGACCGAGCTCGAAGGCTTCACCAAGGACGTTCGCGGGCCGCTGACGCAGACCGTCCAGAACGTCCAGACCTTCTCCGATGCGCTGGCCAAGAATTCGGACGGCATCGACAAGTTCCTGTCCGCCGCCAGCACGCTGGCCGATGAGCTGAAAGGCGTTTCCGGCAAACTCGACGGCACGCTGAAGGCGGCCGAAGGCCTTCTCAACGCGGTCGACAAGGACAAGATCAAGAGCATCGTCGCCAATGTCGACGCAGTAACCGGTAACCTCAAGCAGACGTCGAAGCAGCTCGACGGCGTGATCAAGAACGTCGATACAGCCGTGGGGTCGGTCAACGACTTCGCCAAACGGACGCAAGGCACGCTGGCCAAGGTCGACAACGTGCTCGACGGTATCGATCCCGCACAAGTGCGCTCGGCGCTCGCCAACATCCAAAAGGCCAGCGAGAGCGCCGACAAGGCCGCCGCCGACATCGCGGAGGTGACCCACAAGTTCGCCAACCGGGCCGACGACATCGACCAGACG
>NZ_RZQA01001008.1:0-2024 GCF_004022915.1 Mesorhizobium sp. M7A.F.Ca.US.006.04.2.1 | reverse complement strand
CTTGTGCACTCGGCCCCCGGCCTGGAAAACCGAGTTTGTCAAAGCGCCAGCGAGTCCCGGAGCGACGAGTGATTATCCCCAGGAATCTCGGTTAGACACCGTTGGATCGAGAAGATCACCCGCGCGATTGTTGCCACCCGCGGGTTTTCTCTGCGGCGTCAGCCCCCGGATCGCGAAACGGCTGACGCATACCCTGTGGATTGGCGAATGCCGCCGACTATGGTCGCGCTATCGACGCGCCCGATTGAACCTCGGTACTCCGACTTGCGCTATAAACACTCGGTATCCTGCTACTGCCTCAAGCCGGCATTGAATCAATCCTGTGGTCAGTCAGTTGCCAGCGGGTAGGTCAGGTGCGGTGCCACCGCTTTAAAATATAGACAGGTTTCTTCGCGTGGAGCCCCATCCATGATCTGTGGGCCGTTGCACGTTGTAAAGTTCCTCAATAGAGACAAAGCCAATCAAATGGGAAACTCGAAATATGCAGAATGACGCTGAAGCACCGCAGGTCCAGTTGTTGCAGCTCACCGCCGACATAGTGGCGGCATATGTCCAGAAGAACGCCATTCCGGCGGCCGGTCTTCCCGAATTGATCGCCAGCGTCAATTCTGCCTTGTCGGGATTGGGTCAGCCGGTGGAAGCGACGCCGCCCGCGCTTGTTCCGGCAGTCAATCCAAAAAAGTCCGTGTTTCCCGATTACATCATCAGCCTGGAGGACGGACGCAAGTTCAAGTCTATGAAGCGCCACCTTGGGTTGCTGGGAATGACACCCGACGAGTACAGAGCCAGGTGGGGGCTCGCCAAGGACTATCCCATGGTTGCACCGAGCTACGCGGCCCAGCGGTCAGCCCTCGCGAAATCCAGCGGACTCGGCCGCAAGCCAACTGCAAAAACGCCGTTGAGGAAAACACCAGCGAATCGGAAAGCTAAGGCCTAACAACAGGTGTCTATCAAAGGCGGCGGGGCAACCTGGATCACAAGGCAAGCATCACAATATCGCTCGGCTCCAAATATCGGCCTGGATAACAAATACCGTCCTCTGTTGAAAGCGACCGTGAGCCATCATCAGCTCTGACGAATGGCTGCAACCGATGGATGGTGAGACCACCGGACACTCATTGGGAGACCCCAGGGCGCAGCGTCCAATCTCATATGGTGCGGGGATGGCGGTAGGCTGCGGCGGCTGATCGGCCTCGCAGCTGTTCAGAGACAGGAAACTGCTCCATCCTTTTACCAGTTGCTCCGTTACGGCCGCAGCAATCTAGTGCGTGGTGCCTCCGCGCTCGGCATGTAGACAAGTTCTTCACCTGGAGACGCATTCATGATCGGCGGGCGTGTTGCCGTCTCTCTTGGTACTTTCGATTTGTGCAAACAATCCATAATTACGATAAGACGTTTCACTATCTCCGTTTCGAGGTCCAATGTCTGAAGTGGACTGGCTGAGCCATCTCCTGCAAATCATCACCGTGACCGGCCAGCTCGAGGTCCGCTGCGCCTATGGTGCACCGTGGCGCGTTGCCTGGAACAAGGCTGCCGCGAACGAAATTCCCTACCACGTCATAGTCAAGGGCCGGGCCATTCTCGAGGATCCGAAGACGAGAGCGGCGCGGGAGCTGCTGAGCGGAGATATTGTGCTGCTGCCTCACGGCGCGGCGCATGTACTGCACGACGGTAGCGGGCAAACACCAATTCCTACCCAGCAACGCCGGGGGTCAGCCGGATGGATGCTGAGCGAGAATGATGGCGAGGGCGAGCAACTGGATCTGCTGTGTGGGCGATTTTTTATCGCGCCGCCCCATGATCGACTGATCCGCAACTACCTGCCCGCCAACCTGGTGACACGCGCTGTGGACAGCCATGGAGAAGACGGCATGGGGTCCGCATCCAACCAACTTGCCGGTCTTGTCGGGCTGATGCGGATGGAGTCCTCCGGTGACAGGGCGGGAGGGCGCGCCATTCTCAACCCGCTTTCCTCGGCGCTTTTCACACTGGTACTGCGCGCGGCGAGCCAATCCGGGAAAGCC
>NZ_RZQA01001007.1:0-2026 GCF_004022915.1 Mesorhizobium sp. M7A.F.Ca.US.006.04.2.1 | reverse complement strand
CCATAAGTCTGCCCCCAGCGGAAATCATTCCGACGTCCGGCAAGCAGTTGCACCAGCGGCTTGGCATCCGGAGGCGCCAGTTCGGCGGCGCGATCGAGATGGCGCAGGCAGGCAAGCGGACGCGGCTCTAGCGTGCGGGCCGGCATGTCCCAGCCGATCCGGGCCACGGCATCGCGCATCAGGACATGATCCACGGTCGCAAGGTATGCGTGGAACCGGCCCAGCAGTTCATCGAATTTTGTCGTCACATCTTGCTCCGGACATGCATTGATGCACAGCCGCTCCGCAGGGGATCGGGTTGCGCGGCGGCATCATTGGTCTAGATTGGTGCGCGCGCAAAGCCAAAAACAACAGGCCAGCGAGCTAGCTGGCCAGCACACAGGGAGCACGCCATGGACGCCGCGGTCGATGCGAGCACCAGCCAATTCGAACTCAACGAGGAGCAGCGCGCCATCCAGGAGATGGCGCAGGCCTTCGCCGCCGACCGTGTCGCACCGAATGCGCTCGATTGGGACCGCATCAAGCATTTCCCGGCCGACGTGATCCGCGAGACCGGCCCGCTCGGGCTCGGCGGCATCTATATCAGGGACGATGTCGGTGGCTCGGCACTTGGCCGGCTCGACGCCGTGCTGATCTTTGAGGCGCTGTCGCACGCCGATCCGGCCTTTTCGTCCTTCATCTCGATCCACAACATGGTGGCCTCGATGATCGACCGTTTCGGCAATGACGAACAGCGCCAGCGCTTCCTGCCCAAGCTCACTTCGATGGAATGGCTGGCCAGCTACTGCCTGACCGAGCCAGGCTCCGGCTCCGACGCCGCGGCGCTCAAGACCCGTGCGGTGAAGAGCGGCGGCGACTATGTGCTCAACGGCACCAAACAGTTCATCTCCGGCGCCGGCGACAGCGATGTCTATGCCGTCATGGTGCGCACCGGCGCGGACGGGCCGAAAGGCATTTCCACCATCGTCGTGCCCAGAGATGCGCCGGGCCTCTCCTTTGGGGCAAACGAGTACAAGATGGGATGGCACATGCAGTCGACCCGCCAGGTCATCTTCGAGGATTGCAAGGTGCCGGCGGAGAACCTTCTGTCCGACGAAGGCGCTGGCTTCGGCATCGCCATGGCCGGGCTCGACGGCGGCCGGCTGAACATCGCCGCCTGTTCGCTGGGCGGCGCGCAGTCGGCGTTCGACAAGGCGCTGTCCTACACCGCCGAGCGCAAGGCTTTCGGCTCGAAGATCAATCAATTCCAGGCGCTGCAATTCAGGCTGGCCGACATGGAGACCGAGCTGCAGGCGGCGCGTATCTTCCTTTATGCCGCCGCCTCGAAGCTCGACCGCAAGGCGCCGGATGCCGGCAAATGGTCGGCGATGGCCAAGCGCTTCGTCACCGACACCGGCTTTAATGTCGCCAATGACGCACTGCAGCTGCTCGGCGGCTACGGCTACCTGCACGACTACGGCATCGAGAAACTGGTGCGGGACCTGCGCGTGCACCAGATCCTCGAAGGCACCAACGAGATCATGCGCGTCATCATCGCTCGCGCGCTGATTGGCCGTTGAAGCCAGCAACTCTGGGAGACAGACAATGACGACGATCGCCTTCATCGGCCTCGGCAATATGGGCAATCCAATGGCCGCCAATCTGGTCAAGGCCGGGCATGCGGTGAACGGTTTCGACCTCGTTCCGGAAAACCTCACCGTCGCCAAGGAACATGGCGTGACGATTATGGCGAATGCCTTGGCCGCGGTGAAGGATGCCGACGTGGTGATCACCATGCTGCCTGCAGGCAAGCATGTCCTCTCCGTCTACGAAGACATCGCGCCCAAGGCCAGGCAAGGCGCACTCTTTATCGATTCCTCGACCATCGACGTCGAGTCAGCCCGCAAAGCCCATGCCGTCGCCAGGAAGCACGGGCTGTCGTCGATCGATGCACCGGTCTCGGGCGGCACCGGGGGTGCCGCAGCCGGCACGCTGACCTTCATGGCGGGAGGCTCCGATGATGCCTTCGCTGCCGCCGAGCCGATCC
>NZ_RZQA01001006.1:0-2026 GCF_004022915.1 Mesorhizobium sp. M7A.F.Ca.US.006.04.2.1 | reverse complement strand
CTCCTATGGGGCGCCTCAAACCTTTGATTTCATAGACTTCTCGGCGGGATGCCCGTCAACGGCAGACGGCAACGCCAGGCGGGATGGGGCCTCTCATCCCGCCTGGCGTGACAAAAGTCGCGGTCGGGGCCTCAGCCCCGAGCGCATGCTTTTTGGGCAACAGGCCTCAGGCCGGAATCCTGACGACAACCTCGGCAACTTCGCCGTCCTTCAGCTCGACTGCCGAAGCCTTGGTCTTTGCCCCATTCACCTCCAGCGACACGGCCTTGGCCTTATTGTCGCGGATGACACGAACCTTGAGTTCCGCCCC
Organism: Mesorhizobium sp. M7A.F.Ca.US.006.04.2.1; assembly: GCF_004022915.1. NCBI lineage: Bacteria > Pseudomonadati > Pseudomonadota > Alphaproteobacteria > Hyphomicrobiales > Phyllobacteriaceae > Mesorhizobium > Mesorhizobium sp. M7A.F.Ca.US.006.04.2.1. The sequence goes on along the minus strand of NZ_RZQA01001006.1, from coordinate 1,716 downwards.
CAGCATTTTGAGATTTGCCGAGTACCCATCCCAGTGGCTTGGCAGCTTCGGCTTGAACTGGACACGCTTGCCGCGCCGTTCGATGCCCAGAATGCCTTCGACCGCAGCCCTGTAGAGCCAGCCGGCAGAGCCGGTGTACCAGGTCCAGCCGCCACGGCCGCCCTTGCCGTTGCCGGCATTGTCGTCCCCGGCATAGATGTCGGCCGCCACGATATAGGGCTCGACTCGATAGTGCTCGGCCGTGGCCTCGTCGGTCGCGTGGTTGACGGGATTCAGCATCGAGAAACAACGATAGGCCTCGTCGACCTGCCCCATCTCGGCAAGCGCGATGACGAACCATGTGGCGGCGTGGGTGTACTGGCCGCCATTCTCGCGCACGCCAGGCGGATAGCTCTTGATGTAACCGGGGTCCTTTTCCGTCTTCGAGAATGGCGGCGTGAACAGCTTGACGATCTTCAGCTTGTCGTCGACGAGCAGCTTCGTTGCTTGCTCCATGGCGGTGGTCGACCGTGCCGGGTCGCCCTCTCCCGAAAGCACACTCCAGGACTGGGCGATCGAGTCGATCTTGCACTCCTGCGAGTGGCGAGACCCCAAAGGCGTGCCGTCGTCGAAACTGCCGCGCCGGTACCATTCGCCGTCCCATGCGGTGCTCTCAAGCGCCCGCTTCAGAACATCGGCATGCTTTGCCCAGGCCTGTGCTCGCTTGGCATCACCCTCGGTCTTGGCGACGGGGGCGAAATCGCCCAGCGTCTTCAGCAGGAACCAGCCGAGCCAGACGCTCTCGCCCTTGCCGTGCTCGCCGACGCGGTTCATGCCGTCGTTCCAGTCGCCGCCGAGGATCAGCGGCAGGCCCGCGGGGCTGCTGCGCTTGATGGCGAGATCGAGCGCACGCGCGCAATGATCGTAGAGCGTCGCTGTCTTCTTCGAGATTTCCGGGGTGAAGAAGGCATCGTGCTCGCCCTCGCCCAGCGGCTGTCCATCGATGAAGGCCAATTGCTCCTTGAGGATGGAGGCATCGCCAGTGACCAGCAAATAGCGCGCCGTAGCGTGGGCAAGCCAGACCACGTCGTCGGAGATCAACGTGCGTACGCCAGCACCCGTGCGCGGCAGCCACCAGTGCTGCACGTCGCCTTCGGGGAACTGCCGCCGCGCCGCGTTGAGGATCTGGTCGCGCGCCAACTGTGGGTCATGCGCCAGCAGCGCCAGCGTATCCTGCAACTGGTCGCGGAAGCCGAAGGCGCCGCTGGCCTGATAGAAGGCCGAGCGGGCGCGGATGCGGCAGGCCAGGCTTTGATAGGGAAGCCAGTGGTTGACCATGGCGTCGAGCGCCTTGTCGGGCGTCTCGACCTGGATGGTGTCGAGGAAGCCGCGCCATTCGCGCTCATTGTCGGCCAATCGCTGGTCGAAGTCCTTGGCCCGATGCTCCTGCACCAGCGCGCTCGCCTCCTCGACCGACTCGGCGTCGCCGAGCAGCCAGAGCAGCGTCACGTCGCCGCCTGCCGGGATCTCGACGTCGCGGGCAATCGCCGCGCACGGATCGTCGCCGGCCTCGACACGGCCAGACAGCGCCGCACCACTCAGCACCGCCTGCGGTAGCTCGCTGGAACCATGCCGGCCCAGGAACTCCGATCGGTCTGTGGTCACCGAATGGACGCCGCCGTCGGCCGCCAGGAAGGCCACACGCTCGCCGAAATCCAGCCCATAGGGGTTTTGTGC
>NZ_RZQA01001005.1:0-2029 GCF_004022915.1 Mesorhizobium sp. M7A.F.Ca.US.006.04.2.1 | reverse complement strand
AAGTAGGGAGGGCCGTCCTCGCAGCGCGCCAGATAGTCCTTCAGCAGCAGATAAAGGATTGCGCCACCGGCAAGCGCCAACACGCTCATGAACAGAGGAATTGTGAACCCGTGCCAGATAGCCAGACTGTACTGTGGCGTCGCGGGTCCCAGGACGGAGGTGACGGCGGTGTGGAGGAACGGACCGATGGTCAGGCCGGGAACGGTCCCAACCAGGAGGCAGGCAAGCACAAGAAGTTGGATCGGAAACCGCATGAAAAACGGCGGTTCGTGAGGTTCGCGAGGCAGCTCAGCCGGCAGCGGTCGGAAAAACACGTTGTGGATGAACCGTGCCGAGTAGGCAACAGCGAAAGCGCTGCCCAGGACGGCAGCATAGGGCGCGGCGGTATCGAGAATGGAATCGGCGTGCGTTTCGATCGCCTCGGCGAAGAACATTTCCTTGGAGAGAAATCCGTTGAGGAGGGGGACGCCAGCCATGGCCGCGCTTGCCACCATGGCGAGCGTCGCGGTGTAGGGCATGACACGGAAAAGCCCGCCCAGCCGCTGCATGTCGCGCGTTCCGGTCTCATGGTCGATGATACCGGCGGCCATGAACAACGAGGCTTTGAACGTGGCGTGGTTCATCATGTGGAAGATGGCAGCGACGGCACCCAGCGGGCTACCGAGGCTGAGCAGAAGTGTAATCAGACCGAGATGGCTGATGGTCGAGTAGGCGAGCAAACCCTTAATGTCCCGCTGGAAGATCGCAAAATAAGCTCCCAAAACGAAAGACATCATGCCGGCGAAGCCGACGATCCAAAACCATTCGTATGTCCCCGCAAGCACCGGCCACAGGCGCGCCAACAGGAACACGCCGGCCTTCACCATGGTCGCTGAGTGCAGGTAGGCCGAGACCGGGGTCGGTGCGGCCATGGCGTTGGGCAGCCAGAAGTGAAACGGAAACTGCGCGCTCTTGGTGAACCCCCCGAGCAGCACAAGAACCAGGATGGGCACATAGAGATCGTGGGAGCGGATAAGGTCGCCCGACGCCAAAACACGATCGAGGTCGTAGCTGCCAACGGCATGGCCAATCAGCAGGAAGCCGGCCAACAGACCGATGCCGCCGATGCCGGTAATCGTCAGCGCCATGCGGGCGCCGTCGCGGGCACTGGCGTTGTGGTGCCAATAGCCAATCAGCAGGAAGGAAAAGATGCTGGTCAGTTCCCAGAATACGACCAGCAGGATCAAGTTTCCGGAAATGACGACCCCGAGCATCGATCCCATGAACGCGAGAAAGAACGAAAAGAACCGCGGAACCGGGTCTTCCGGGGCCATGTAGTAGCGCGCATAAATGACGACGAGGAAGCCGATGCCGCTTATGAGCATGGCGAACAGCCAGGCAAATCCATCCATTCGCAAAGTGAAATCAAGGCCAAGCGTCGGAAGCCATTCGATATCGCTACGCACCACACCTGGACCGAGTACCGAGGGATAAAACATGACCGCCAAACCCAGACAGGTAAACGACGCGGCGGCGGCGAGGACAGCTGCGGCGTTGCGAGCCTTTGTCGGGAGCATGAGAGCGGCAAGGCTGCCTACGAAAGGCAGGACGATCATCAGTATCAGCGCTGTGTCGTCTGTCATCTATTGGAGCCCAAAGTCTTCGGAGACAACCACTGCCTGGCTCCGCCCATTATGGTTCTCCGGTGACATTGGGCAAGGCATTGATTGGCGGGTTCCCAGAACACCTGTCCGCGCCGCGCGATGACCACTCAGTTGGAGGCAGAAGCAGTTTGCGAGGTCGCTGACATCGATCAAGGATCCGAGCGCCATGTGGATGGGAGCGCTCGGTGCGGACTCTCAAGAAAGGTGGCGTTCGGCTGCTTCCGGCATGCCGTCAGCGGCCCCTGCCGTCAGTTGCTATCCAATCCGTTTGACGCACGCCTAGTCGTGGCGGGCGCCAAGCAAGGTGGCTATCACCAGTTCTCGTCCGGCCCTGTTTATCCCGGTCCCGCCCGGTCTTTCTTCCGCCAGTCCGAGGAAGACAAGGC
>NZ_RZQA01001004.1:0-2032 GCF_004022915.1 Mesorhizobium sp. M7A.F.Ca.US.006.04.2.1 | reverse complement strand
CCTGCCTGCGGCGTCTGCCCTCTCCCTTTTCTTCGCGGCTTTCCGGTCAGTGTAATGCGAAAATCCGCCCAGGCAAACGCCACTTGTGCGGAAATCCGCACAAGTATTGTCCGCGCGACCTCTGACAAAGGCGGAAATCCGCGATTCCGGCCTTTCCCCGATCTGGCACGACGCTTGCAAAACTGCTTTCAGCGGCGTGCGACCGGAGCGCCGCGATGGGAGAAGTCACGCAGGCGATCCGTTTTCGCCCATCCGGCCAGGGAGAGTTCGATGCACATCGCAGACCAATCAGGCGCGCTTGCCGCGCAGCGCAAACCTTTCTATGCCCAACTCTACGTGCAGGTGCTCGTCGCGATCACCGTCGGCATCCTGCTCGGCCATTTCTATCCGTCGGTCGGCGAGAGCATGAAGCCGCTCGGCGACGCCTTCATCAAGCTGGTCAAGATGATCATCGCCCCGGTCATCTTCCTGACCGTGGCAACGGGCATTGCCGGCATGAGCGACCTGCAGAAGGTCGGGCGTGTTGCCGGCAAGGCGATGCTCTATTTCCTCACCTTTTCGACGTTGGCGCTGATCATCGGCCTTGTCGTCGCCAATGTCGTGCAGCCGGGCGCCGGCTTCAACATCGACCCGGCGACGCTCGACGCCTCGACCGTCAACACCTACGCCGCCAAGGCGCACGATCAGTCGGTCACCGGGTTCCTGATGAACATCATCCCGTCGACCATCGTCGGCGCCTTCGCCGACGGCGACATCCTGCAGGTGCTGTTCTTCTCGGTGCTGTTCGGCATCGCGCTGGCGCTGGTCGGCGACAAGGGCATGCCCGTGCTCAACTTCCTGCAGGCACTGACGACGCCGATCTTCAAGCTGGTCAGCGTGCTGATGAAGGCCGCCCCCATCGGTGCCTTCGGCGCCATGGCATTCACCATCGGCAAATACGGCATCGGCGCGGTCATCAATCTCGCCATGCTGGTCGGCACCTTCTACGTGACGTCGTTCCTGTTCGTGTTCATCGTGCTGGGTGCGGTCTGCCGCTACAACGGCTTCTCCATCCTGTCGCTGATCCGCTACATCAAGGAAGAGCTGCTTTTGGTGCTGGGCACCTCCTCGTCGGAGGCCGCCCTGCCCTCGCTGATGGAAAAGATGGAGAAGGCCGGCGCCAAGCGCTCGGTGGTCGGCCTGGTCATCCCGACCGGCTATTCCTTCAACCTCGACGGCACCAACATCTACATGACCTTGGCGGCGCTGTTCATCGCACAGGCGACCAACATCCACCTGTCGATGGGTGACCAGATCCTGCTGCTGCTGGTGGCCATGCTCTCGTCCAAGGGTGCCGCCGGCATCACCGGAGCGGGCTTCATCACCCTTGCCGCCACGCTGTCGGTGGTTCCGGCGGTGCCGGTCGCCGGTATGGCGCTGATCCTCGGCGTCGACCGCTTCATGTCGGAATGCCGGGCGCTGACCAACTTCGTTGGCAATGCCGTCGCCACGCTGGTGGTGGCGCGCTGGGAAGGCGAACTCGACGAGGCCAAGCTGGCGAGGGCGCTGGCGGGCACGGCTGACGACAGCCTGCCGGCGGATGTCGTCCCCGCCGAGTAACCACGTGTGGCTTATGCGTAAAAGGCCGGAGGCATGCTGCCTCCGGCCTTTGTCATGCAGTCGCACGTCAGACGGTGCCGATCTTGCTCAGTGGTGTGTCCGGATATGTGCTTGGGCCGACAGGCATGCGGGCTGCCAAAGTGCCCTCGTCGTCGAACAGCACAAGGCTGGCGGCGCCGACGAGCCCAGCATGGCGGCCGAGCTGTGCTGGAACGACCGGTACGTCGCGATAGGCGCGCATGGCCCGCTGCCTGATGGTTGCCTCGATGGTCGGCGCCATCAGGTCGAGCCCATTGGCGATGCCGCCGCCGACGACCAGCACATCGGGCGAATAGAGATGTAACAGGTTGGTGAAGCCGACGCCCAGCCAGCGGGCTTCCTCGTCCAGCAAGGCCGAGGCAAGATCGTCGCGCAGCCGTGCCGCCTCGACGAC
>NZ_RZQA01001003.1:0-2034 GCF_004022915.1 Mesorhizobium sp. M7A.F.Ca.US.006.04.2.1 | reverse complement strand
GAGCACGGCGATGCGGCGGCCCTCGCCCGTCACCGGCGTCGCGTTGAGCAACGCCATCGCAGCAGCCATCGATGCCGGATTGGCGTTGTAGCTTTCGTCGATCAGCGTGATCAGTCCACCGGGGTGGCTCGAAGTCGAGCCACCGGGATGGCGCAGCACATGGCGCTTGCCGCGCCCGCGCTCGGCGGAGAGATCGGCCAGTGCTGAAGCAACCTTGTCGAGATCGGCGCCGACCAGATGCGCCGCACCCAGCACCGCCAGCACGTTCTGCACCATATGGCGGCCGGGCGCGCCGATCCGCGCCGTCACTTCGTGGCCGCCGATCCTGGCGGTGATGTCGGAATGATCGGCATGCAGTTCGCATTTGGTGAGCTTGAAGGTAGAGCGCGCATTCTCGCCGAAGCCGTAGACGTGCTCGACACCGGCGGCATGGGCCATCTTGTCGAGCATCTTGAAGCGGGCATCGTCGCGGTTGAGGACGGCGGCCCCCTCGGGCTCCAGCCCCTCGAAAATCTCGGCCTTGGCCTTGGCGATCTCGTCCAGATTGCGGAAAAAGCCGAGATGCGCCGCCGCGATCATGGTGACGATGGCGACATGCGGCCTCACCATCTTGACCAGCGGACGGATCTCGTCGGGATGGTTCATGCCGATTTCAAACACGGCATAGTCGCAATCATCAGGCATCCGCGCCAAGGTCAGCGGCACGCCCCAGTGATTGTTGAAGGACTGCGCCGAGGCATGCACCTTGCCTACGGCTTGCAGCACATGGCGCAGCGCTTCCTTGGTGGTGGTCTTGCCGGCCGAACCGGTCACAGCGATGATTTCGCGCTCGAGCGGGCGCGCGATGCAACTCCAAGCTTTTCCAGCGCGACCAGCACGTCCTCGACGACGATGATCGGCGCTGTCAGCCGGCCGAGCGACGGCAGCTTGCCTTCGGCCACCACCAGCACGCCAGCGCCAGCCTTGATGGCGGCGGTTGCGAAGTCATGGCCGTCCATCGCCTCGCCCTTGATGGCGAAGAAGGCGTCGCCCGGCTGCAGGCTGCGGCTGTCGATCGAAATGCCTGAAATGCCATCCGGCATCGGCCCGAGCGGCCGCCCGTCCATGGCGGCAACCAGCGCTTCGGAGGTCCACAGCAAGCTCATGCTGCGCGCTCCGTGAGTGCCGCGCGGACTTCCTCATGATCGGAGAAATGCAAGGTCTCGGAGCCGATCGTCTGGCCTTCCTCGTGGCCTTTGCCGGCCACGATCAGCGTGTCGCCGGCATGCAGCATGGCGACCGCTTCGTGGATCGCCTGGCGCCGGTCGCCGATCTCGATGGCACCTGGAGCAGCGGCCAAAATAGCGGCACGGATCGTTTCCGGCACTTCGAAGCGCGGATTGTCGTCGGTGACGATGACGACATCGGCAAGCCGCGTCGCGATTTCGCCCATGATCGGCCTTTTTCCCCGGTCGCGGTCGCCGCCGCAGCCGAACACGACGATGACGCGGCCGGTGGTGAACGGCCGCACCGAGGCCAGCACGTTTTCAAGCGCGTCCGGCTTGTGGGCATAGTCGACATAGACCGGCGCGCCATTGCCGGTGGTGCCGACGAGGTCGAGCCGGCCCGGCGCGCCCTTCAGTTTCTCCAACGCCATCAAGGCCTTGGCGACAGGTGTTCCCGTGGAAATGGCAAGACCCGCCGAAACCAGCGCGTTCGAAATCTGGAAATCACCGGCCAGCGGCAGGTCGATCTCGTAGAGCACGCCGTCGGCCTCGACTTCGGCCCGCTGGCGGTGGCGTTCGTGCTCGACCCGTTTCAGCCTGAGGAAGTCGCCATGGCGGCCGACCGTCAGCACATTGAGCCCGGCAGCCTTTGCTGCCACGGTCGTCGGCGCCGACCATGGATCGTCGGCGAAGATCACGGCCGGCGCGCCCTTCGGCAGCAACGTGTCGAACAGGCGCAATTTGGCGCGGTGATAATCCTCAATGGTCGGATGATAATCCATATGGTCGCGGCCGAGATTGGTGAAGCCGCCGGCAGCCAGCTTCACGC
>NZ_RZQA01001002.1:0-2035 GCF_004022915.1 Mesorhizobium sp. M7A.F.Ca.US.006.04.2.1 | reverse complement strand
ATCCGTGGCTGGGCAAGACCAGCCACGGATCCTCGGAGCCGCTTACTTCAGTTCGAAGGTGACGGTCACCTGGACATTGTAGGAATTCTCGCCGGCCTGCACGGGAGCCGCGCCACCCGCCGCGGCATCGAAGGCCTTGGCGTTGATCGGCATCGGCGCCGGCGCAATGTTCTGATCTGATATCTCGAGCACCCGGCCGAGGCTGGCGCCTGCGGCCTCGGCCAGCGTCTTGGCCTTGGCCATGGCGTTGGCGACCGCCTTCTTGCGCGCCTCGGTGACCGTGGCTGCCGGGTTGTCATTGGTGAAGGCGATGCCGCCACCCTGGTTGACGCCGAGCGACACCGCCTTGTCAAGGATCTCGCCGGTCTTGTCGACATCGCGCACCCGCACCGAAAGCGTGTTGGTCACCTGATAGGCGACGAGTTCGGCTTCCTGGCTACCGTCCGGCTTGTTGGTGTAGTTGTAGCGCGGGTTGATCTGGATGCCGGCGGTCTGCAGGTCCCGGTCCTTGATGCCGGCGGACTTCATCGCCGCGATCACGGCGGCCATGGCGTCATTGTTGGCGTCGAGCGCGGCGCGCGCGGTCTTGGCCTCGCGCATGACGCTCAGCGTCAGGACCGCCAGATCGGGGGCCACGGTTGCTTCGCCTTCGCCCGACACGATGATGCGGGGCGGCGTCGGCAGATCGGTGGCTCCAGCCATCGCCGGAAAAGCGATTGCAGCGGCGAGCGCGAGAGGCAAAAGATGTCTGGTCATGAAAATCTCCTTGGTCTGCGATCAAGTCGCAGACGTCGCGTAGAGCGCGATTATGGGTTGATTTGGGCGATCTGGGGAAGCCCGTCGGGAAAGCCTTGTGCCGCGATGCGAAAAACATTAATCCAGCCCGCGTGGGGCCTGTAGCTCAATGGTTAGAGCCGGCGGCTCATAACCGCTTGGTTGGGGGTTCGAGTCCCTCCGGGCCCACCATTACCGTTAGGTCCGTTCCGGACACATAGGTTACGGTTTATACCGGAGACATGGGTAACACTTTTGGCCCGAAGGGGTTTTGGAGTGGTTCGAGCCTGCATGTCTCATCGTCGAAATATCCCAAATCATAGTCCATGAAGCTAGCCAGCCAGATATGGTCCTCGACCTGTTTGATTCCGACGGTCTGGCCGGCAAAGACAAGGCTGAGGTTGATCTTCTTGCGGTTATAGCAGATGCGGCCGCAGGTGGTGACGGTGACGGCCTTGTCGTGAAACGGGTGGTCGAGATCGGGCAAGCCGGTGTAGGGACGCGTTGAGGGCGTGTAGCGCTCGGCCGGGCAGTCCATGTCGAGCGCCTGGTGCGGGCGTTGTGAGTTGAACTCGTCGATGAAGTCATCGAACCTGGCCTGCTGTTGAAGGAAATTGGCGCCGGCCGGTTTGGTGGTCTCCTTCTTGAGGGTGAGGTGCATGCGCTCATGGCGGCCATTCTGCTGCGGACAGCCCGGCTTGATGCGCTCGATGTCGATGCCCAGGCGCAGCCACCAGACCGACAGTTTGCTGAGATTGAACAGCGCGTTGGGGCTGGCGAAGGGAACGCCATTGTCGGTCCTGATCGCGCTGGGCAGGCCGAACTCTTTGAAAACGCTTTCGAACACGGTGAAGGCATAGGCTTCCTTGGTGGTCGAGAGCGCCTCGCAGGCGATGAGATAACGGCTGGCGAAGTCGGTGATGGTCAGCGGATAGCAATAGCGCCGATCGGCGAGCATGAACTCGCCCTTGTAGTCGGCACACCAAAGATCGTTAGGGCGACAGCCGTTTGAAAGTGGTGTCCCCGTCGCCCTGTTGCGCCTGCGCTTGCGGCGCTCGACCATGCCGTGGCGGTCGAGCACGGCATGCACCGTCGAGATCGCGGGCCGGTGCACATCCGGATACAGCCGGGCCAGCCGCTCGCGTATCTTCGGCGCACCCCATGTCGGCTTGTCTTGCTTGAGGCGCACAATCAGCTTCTCGATTTGAAACGGAAGCTGATTGGCGTGGCGATAGGGCCGCCGCGATCGGTCCGTCAGCCC
>NZ_RZQA01001001.1:0-2035 GCF_004022915.1 Mesorhizobium sp. M7A.F.Ca.US.006.04.2.1 | reverse complement strand
GTCGGCATTGCTGCCGCCGACCGCCTTGCAGTTTGGGCTTCTGGATCGCCGCGAACTGTTCCCGTCCATCGTCGACAGGCCGGTTTCAGTGGTGGCCACGTCACTGCTTGCCCCGACCGAAGCGGCCAGTGAGACCGGCCTCGATGGCAACCAGACACAATCGCCCGGCAGCGACGCGCCAAGCAATTCCGAAACTTCAGGCATCGGAACGATCAGCATCGACGCACCGGATGGAATCGGGTCGATCGTTATCAACGGTGTCGCCGTCACCGGCGTCGGCCAGCAGATTCCTGGCGATTTCGGCTTTCTGACGATTGTCTCCTACAATCCGAGCACCGGCGCCATCGAATATAACTACACGGTGACCGAATCGGTCACTCATCCCGAGCACACGAACGGATTCGATCCCAACGACACGGTTCCGGACAATTTCAGCATCACTGTCACGGACGTCGACGGCGATTCGGCCAGCACCACCTTTGCCGTCGCCATCGTCGACGACGTGCCGACCGCGGTTGCCGATACGGACAGCGTGACGGAAGACGGCGCGACGGTCGCGGACGGCAACGTGATCACGGCCAGCGGCGGCGCGGACGCGAATGTGACGGACGGCGTCGCCGACGTTAAGGGCGCGGACGGGGCGACGGTAACGGGCGTCGAGGCAGGCACGGTCACATCGGCCTCGGGCCATGTCGGGTCGGCCGTGGCGGGCAGTTACGGTTCGATCACGATCGATGCGGACGGCCACTACAGCTACACGCTGAACAACGGCGCTGCGGCGGTCCAGGCGCTGACCACCGGCCAGCATCTGACGGACACGTTCACGTATACGCTGACCGATGGCGACGGCGACACCTCGACGACAACGGTCGAGATCACCATCAACGGCACCAACGACGTGCCGCAGGTCGTCGTTGACCAGGGCAACCCGGCCGGCGCGCATGATCAGGTCTATGAAGCAGGTCTGGCGGCGGGTTCGGCGGCCGGCGACGGCAGCACGGTTGCGACAGGCACCTTCACGGTGTCGGACGCCGACGGGCTCGACGACGTGCAGAGCGTCACCATCGGCGGCGTCACGGTTGCCATTGGCAGCCTTAACGGTTCGGTCTTCCAGGGCGACCACGGCACGCTGCTGATCACCGGCTACAACCCGGCAACCGGCGTTGCTGCCTATCAGTACACGCTGACCAGCCCGACCACGGACGTTCCCGCAGTCACCGAGACCGACAGCTTCTCGCTCACCGTTTCGGACGGCACCTCGTCGTCGGCTCCGGCAGCCATCGTCATCGACATCGTCGACGACGTGCCCAATGCGGTCGACGACACCAACAGCATCAGCGAGGACGCGCTCTCGCCGGTCAACGGCAATGTGCTGACCAACGACCTGCATGCCAACAACCAGCCGGGCGCCGACACGCCGACGAGCTTCATCAGCTGGGATGGCTCGACGACGGGCGCGCACGGCACCTTCGTGGCCAATCCCGACGGCACCTACACCTATACGCTCAACAACGCCGATCCGGCGGTGCAGGCGCTGGACGCCGGCCAGACGCTGACCGAGACCTTCAACTACACGATGAAGGATGCCGACGGCGAGACCGATACGGCAACGCTGACCATCACCATCAACGGCACCAACGACGTGCCGCAGATCGTCGTCGACCAGGGCAACCCGGCCGGCGCGCATGACCAGGTCTATGAAGCAGGTCTGGCGGCGGGTTCGGCGGCCGGCGACGGCAGCACGGTTGCAACAGGCACCTTCACGGTGTCGGACGCCGACGGGCTCGACGACGTGCAGAGCGTCACCATCGGCGGCGTCACGGTTGCCATTGGCAGCCTCAACGGTTCGGTCTTCCAGGGCGACCACGGCACGCTGCTGATCACCGGCTACAACCCGGCAACCGGCGTTGCTGCCTATCAGTACACGCTGACCAGCACGACGACGGACGTTCCGGCAGTCACCGAGACCGACAGCTTCTCGCTCACCGTCTCTGACGGCACCTCGTCGTCGGCCCCGGCGGCCATCGTCATCGAC
>NZ_RZQA01001000.1:0-2039 GCF_004022915.1 Mesorhizobium sp. M7A.F.Ca.US.006.04.2.1 | reverse complement strand
CCGCACCAACGAGCCAAATGAGATTGTTCATGATCTCTCTCCTGTTGCTTTCGAAAGTTCACGCCTGGCAGCCCCGACTGTTCGGGACGCTTCTTCTTCGAGTTTTACAAGCTTCTCCCTGATCTCGTCCGGCTCGGCATGCTCCAATCCGACAACGTCGTTCCTGGTTTCGTTCAGTGAAACGATGATCTCGTCGAGTTTTGCGTGAATGGCGGCGGTATCGCGATAGCCTTGTAAAAGGACAACACCGGTGATCACGATGGCGGCAACCGACAGGGCATAGGTGACCGCATTTGTCAGTCCAAAAGGCACCAGGGCGGTGCACAAAACCATTGCCACGAGCATGACATAGAAGCCTGGCGGCCGAGATAGGAAGTCGGAGGCTGCGAAAAGGAACCGATTCATATGCTGGCCAAGGTCATCAAGGCGACCAGTGCGGTAATCGCCACACAAACAGGCACCGCCGCCAGCAGGCCTGCCTCTAAGATCCGACTCTCCTTGTCGCGCAACATCAGGTCACCTACTGCAGGTTAAAGATACAGGCGTTCGGCGTCGGAAGGGACGTTGCTGCGCCGATCCACCACATGCCAGCTTAGAACGAGTGCCATCACGAGAAAGGGAACAGCCGCGAATAACCAGCGTGCTTGGTCCACACTTTATCCATCTGCATTCTTCCAAATTCGAGAGACAACAGCCGCGGAAGCCAAGCGTTCCAGCCGCTGCCGCTGACAGGACCAATGCGGTTTCCAGAACCAGACTTAGGTCCCAAGGGGACTAGACCTAAGTACCTAGGGCGGAACGTTTAGGGCGGCTCCATGTTCAACTTGCCGGGCGGCGCGGGACGATGATCGTGTTGCGCCCGTCCCTACAGGAGTGCAGATATGAACATGCTTCTAAAGAACACCGCAGCAGCGATGTTGCTATTGGCTGGGATCGGCTCAGCCGCCGCGGACGACATCATCATCCAGCCGGAACAGGACACCGTCATCCGCGAATATGTGAAGAAGCAGCCCCTGGCGTCGGTCAAGCTCCCCGGCGTGGAACTGAATGTCGGGACAGCCCTGCCGGAAACGGTTGAGATCCATGAGGTCCCCAACGTCAAATATCGCTACGTTGTGGTCGACAACCGCACGGTGCTGGTGGACCCGGGCACCCGAAAAATCATCAAGGTTTACGACTGAACGAACCATCCAACCCCGCCGCCATCGCCTGGCGGCGGGGTCGAAGCTTACAAATCTCCACAATCCGGTGACGAGCCTTGAAGTCGCGACATCGCAACCTTCCAAAGGTCCGGGCTTTATGGATGATGGTCGCGGCCAGGCAGAGTTTTCCGCTCAACAAGCCAGTCCAGGAGCTCAAGGACTTTCAGGGCAAGATCTGTGCACGAGTAATACGCTTTATGGCGCTCCTGCCTCCGGGTGACCAGACCAGATTCTCGCATCATGCCGAGATGCTGGGAGAGTGCTGAGTTGCTAAGCCCCAGTCGCGGCGCCAGATCAGAAACGGATATTTCTCCGTCAGCAAGAATCATTAGAGCGAGAAGGCGCTTTTCATTAGCCATGGCAGCGAGCAGCTCGGCGGATGGCGCATGAATGCTGGGCTTTTCGGGATTCATGATGTTGCCCTCGCTCACGCGTCTTGCGCCGGCCGAAATGTAAAGAAGCGGCCTCCCTTCACGGCAGCGGCGGGCGCCCCAGTAAGGATGTGCCGGGATCGTCGCGTGCCCCGGCGCGCCAGATCTATTAGCGTGGTGTATGTTCCATCAGAAGGGCGTCGCTGTCTCACGGCCAGCCTCGGCGGCTAAGCGCCTTAGCGCCTTAGCTCCTGGATCGGCCTTTCTTCGAAGCCTGGGGACCCTTGGCTTCGGCAGCAAGGCGTTGTTCTCGAAGTCGCGCAGTTTTCAAATAACGCGCCTCTCTCTCGGCCGCGTTAGCAACTTTTGCCTCGCGGTCTGCGCGCTCCAATCGGTCTTTGTCGACGCTTCGCTGGGACACTTTTGCCTCCTCCCAGAAGACCGTTAAATTTACTGTTCGCCAAAT